>LKMQ01000004.1 GCA_001564145.1 Nanohaloarchaea archaeon B1-Br10_U2g29 | reverse complement strand
TTTCAATATACCTTCTTTGTTAAGAGAATTTTTGAAAATCATACTTTCCTGACTTGAAAAACGCCGAGTGTTTATAAAATTTGAACACTCACCAAGGCAAATTTCCTAAACAAGTTTTTACTATTTTAGGATTCAATAGATTTTATGAACGATTTCAAACAGATAGGACTAATAGTAATAATACTATTCGGATTATTAGGTTTCCTAGCCTATATGAACCACGAACCCACCATACCACACGAGCTAAAACAGAATATATCCCTGAATGAAGAGAACCAGACATTTGATTTTATACAGAACACCACCTTATTATTTAGCGAATTAAGCCAAAGAGACGTGAATGAAACAGAAAAAGTAGATTCATGGCTAAGAGGTGCTTGTAGAGGCCTTAACACGTCATTGGAAAACGCCGAAACATTAGAAGACTTCCAGGAAGAGTATCAAAAAGATCATATAGAAGAACCAGAAGATTGGAAAAGGAAGACATTAAGGATAAACGTATATGACGAAGAAGAGGTTATTAGAGGATACTGTACTGTACAGGACGGAAAAAAGGAAATACATCTAAATTAGTTCTTTATGAATAGTCTAAATTTTAGAAAAAGTAATTGTCAGTAAGACCACTAAAGGAAGTAGCAAACACATTATTAGACCAATAATAGATTCCATCATGGAAGCTAAGGCAAAGCCTAATATCAATAAAACACCGATTAATACTATCTTGTTAAACAGCCTAAATAGTCTTCTCATAGCTTTCTGCCTCATTTTCATATAGACTGTTCATTAAATTTAAACAATCATTATGCATTGTTTTCACTATAAAATAACTACATAATCTTTTAAATAACATAGAATGTTCATTGATTATTAACAAATTAATGTTCATGAAATTTGAACATTCTCGAGTTAGATGTGAGTCTGAGACAAGTTAATTCCAAAAATTTAGGCCTCAAAACTAAAAGTTATGAGAGCAGAAGTAGTTGCAGGATATGACCAAAGTGAGATAAACAAGGAGGATGACGAGTATCCTAATGAATTTCCCTTTGTGTTGATCGAGATTATAGCCGAACCTACAGGCGAAGATGAGAGAAGGGTTGCCAGTTACATTGAATACGGAAGTGTGAGTAACAGAGAGTCAAGACTATTTGTGGACAGATCTCCGCCAGGCATGGAATGGTTGGAGAAAGTATTCAAATTGATACGTGAAACCATTTCAAGAGGAGTAATTTCAGGAGGCCTAAATGAGATAAGGATTGATTGTGAGGATAAGATAGAAATCTTACATGATAAGCCAGGCCTAGTAGACCATGAAACAGGTAAAGTCTACATTAAGGATAACGGTTGTGGAGATATAATCCAGTTAGATGAATTTTCTAGCAGCTGAATGAATAATAACTTGAATCTAATTTTTTGAGTCAGACCTTACAAAATCAGTTGCACAGTTTAAACAGATTTAACTTTAGGAAGATTAATCTAAACTGTGCAATTTATGGTTAAAGAAAAGTTTCAAGATATAATTGAGAATGACGGTGTTCTTGGAGGACTTATAATCTCTTCAGCAGGGCTTATCTCTCTATTTTTTGGAGGTATTATTGTTGTAATACTTTATCTTTTGAATTCTACATATACTGAGTTGTTTGAATTTGTATTATTTGGTATACCTTTTGGAGCATCTGCTCCTTTTATCGCAGGATTTTTGACCTGGAAGTATTTACATACCTATGGAAATAAGGCTAAAGGCCTAGTTGGCTCAGTTTTTGCAATAGTACTCTCTAGCATACTATTCAATTTAGGATTATACATCTCGGATGGTTTTTTCATAGGATTGGAAGAGGTAATAATGTTATTTATGACAGTAGTCATAACCATTATGTTCGGTTTATTTACGGTAGGATGGATATACATCCCTACTTCAATGCTTCTAGCAGATTACATTGGTCAGAAAGAGATAAAGAATTAGGCCTTCAATTACAGATTATGGAAAAGGTTCTATTTGAAGTAGAGGAAGAAATGAGTAATCAGGAGATAGCAGAGTACCTGAAGAATATCGCTGAAAAACTGGAGAAAGGACAGGAAATTAAGTTGGAATCAGGCGATCAAAGTGTGCAGCTTGATACTGACAGGACTGCCGAGTTTGAGATAAAAGTTGAGGAGGAGAACGGTGAAGAAAGTCTTGAACTAGAGATTGAATGGAATAAAGATTCGCAAAAGTCAGATGATTTATCAATTAGCTAGAATTATGTTACGATAAATTTAAGCCAGAAGAAAAGCTAAAAGTCTCCAGTAAAAAAAGTGATGTTATGAATCCACGAACTTCTCTGGCCTTTATTGTCCTAATATTTTTGACAAGCGGATGCCTTTCAGAAGATCCGGAACTTGATGAAAAAGGCTTAGAAGTAGAGGAATTAGTTGAGTTAGATAATCCTTGGGGAATCGATTTTGTAACCGAGTCGGAAGCCTTGGTAACTGAGCAGAGCGGAGAGCTTGCGTTAGTGAATGTTGAGGATCAAAGTTTAGATTACTTCAACGGAGTACCCGATGTTGCAGATGTCGGTCAAGGAGGCCTATTAGATGTTGAGTACAGCGATGAAGAAGTTTTCTTGACGTATTCAGATTCAAATGGAGATGGTTATGCCACCCATCTTGGGAAGGCTGAAATTGATTTTGAAAGTTTAGAATTGAATAATTTTGAGGTTTTAGAAGTAGCTGAGCCTTTCCAGAGCGGTGGCCAGCACTTTGGTTCACGAGTTATTGTTGACGGAGATTATGTTTACTTTACGTCTGGTGACAGAGGGGATAAGAACTTTGATGATCATGTTTCTCAGCAAACAGATAATGAGTTAGGCGCCACTTTGAGAGTTTACAGAAACGGTTCAGTACCTGAATCCAATCCTTTCACAGATAATGAAGAGTTTGTAGATACTATCTACAGTTACGGTCATAGGAATAGTCAGGGAATGACTATGCATAATGGAGAGATATGGCAGAGTGAACACGGGGAGGAAGATGGTGACGAAATCAATATTATAGAAAAAGGCGGAAACCATGGCTGGCCGGAAACCCATACAGGTTGCGAATATGGAACCGAAAGGCCTGTAGGAGAACGTCCTGAAGATAGAGAGGAAATCATTAATCCTGTTTATTACTGGGAATGCGGTACTGGCGGGTTCCCTCCAGCAGGAATGACATTTTATACTGGAGAAGAGCTTGAAGAGTTTCAAGATAATCTTTTCATAGGTAATCTTGCAGGCAGATATCTTGGCAGATTCACGGTTGAAAATGGAGAAGTAACTGAAGAAGACCCCATTTTAGAAGGAATGAGGATCAGAGATGTTGAAGAAGGGCCGGATGAAAATCTCTATGTCTTGGCTGATGGTTCAGATGCACCTCTTCTAAGGCTTGGAGAATAAAATTTAGAAGGAGCTGAGAATAAATTCTGTTTTTTATACTTTTTTACATTGCAATTTGGAGTTTAGATTAGCTCCTTAGTTGGATCTATTTGACGCCATGTTAATAAGCTCTACTGAAGATAAAATCCCGCCCATTACAATGAATGCTATTGCAACATAATTTGCTATCTGTATCCTATCACAGTACTGTTGTCTTTCCTCATCCAAGGCTTGACCAACCTCTCCTACTAAAGATTCACATTCTTCTATCTCTCCATCTGTGTGTCCAAATCCAACGATTCCTGTAAAAATCAATACTAAGCCCAAAGCAAGATAGATTCTACTCATAACTCGCTTAACCTATTTTAATGTTATAACAGTTGAATTTTCATCGAAGTCTGGGTTCTTCAGATTCTGTTTTTGAGACAAGTTTAAGGGTTTTTAAGTTACATAACCTAATTTTCTGACAATGGCAGCAGAAGGCCTTTTACTGATCGTAGTCAGTATATTCGTTTTGGGAGTTGGATCTCAGTTATTAGCAGACAAGTTCAAGGTACCTAGCATAATCTTCTTATTGACCGCAGGTATACTGGCAGGGCCTGAAGTACTGAATATTGTAAATCCTGATGCTTTTGGCGAAGGCCTTCAGCTTGTGGTTGGTTTAGCTGTCGCAATCATAGTTTTTGAGGGTGCTTTTCACTTAAAATTCAGTAAACTGAAAGTTGCGCAAAAAGAAGCAGTTAGGCTTGGGACTATTGGTGCAATAATATCTTTGGTATTGACTGCGATCGCTGCATACTACACATTGAACGTAACTTGGGGAATAGCATTCCTGATAGGTGCACTACTGATCGCTACAGGGCCTACAGTTATTAAACCGATACTAGAAGTAGTACCAGTTAGAAAAAGAGTCGAAGCTGCCTTAGAAACAGAAGGGATTGTAAACGACGTTACCGCAGCAATACTTGCTTTAGTAGTATATGAATTTGTAGTCTTAGAATCTGCAGGCCTAGAAAACATAATCGTACAGTTTATCACTCGCTGGGGCTCAGGTCTATTCATAGGCGTTGTAGTAGCTTTAACAGCTTACTACTTATTAAAAAACCTGGAGTTAAAAGGTTCTAAGGAAAGTCAAGACGCCCGGATTATAGTCTTGTCAGCAGCATTAGTCAGTTACGGGGTAGCAGAGCTCGTGATTACAGAAGCAGGTATCGCAGCAGTCGCAACAGCAGGACTAATACTTGGAAATTTGGATATCCCTCACAAGAAAGAAGTAAGAGAGTTTGAAGATGCGCTCTCAGTATTTGTCTTATCATTCGTATTCATCGCCCTTGCAGCGTTACTGGAGTTCCAAAACCTTCTGGCATTAGGATTCGGAGGTATACTCTTTGTACTTGCTGTAACTCTTGTAGTAAGGCCTATAACCGTCTATTTCTCATGTTATAATGGTGGTTTCTCACCGCAAGAAAAAACTTACATCAGCCTTGTAGGACCTAGAGGTATCATACCTGCCTCAGTGGCAACATTATTTGCATTAGAACTTCAGAACATGGGTAGGCCTGACGCTGCAGCTACAATCGTTGGCTCAGTATTTATTATCATTCTGGCCACATCTTTCATTGAAGGCGGGATGGCAAAATTCCTCGCCAAGAAACTTGACGTGATACCAATGCATACAATAATAGTAGGAGCAGGAGAATCAGGCCTCAACCTTGCAGAAAAACTAGATCAAAGAGGAGAAAGCACGACAATAGTTGAAAACAATGATGCAGAGGTCAAAAAGGCCAAGAAAAAAGGACTAAACGTAATAGAAGGGGACGGAAGAGATATAGATATATTAAATAAGGCTGGAGCAGATAAAGCAAAGATTATAGCAGCCATGACTCACGATGACGATGTGAACATGGTTGTATCTCAAATGGCAAAATCCAAGTTCGGTACAGAAAACATTATAGCTAGAGTAAATGAGCCTCAGAACAGGTCAGCATTCGAAGATTTAGGTGTAGAACATATTTCTTCTCCAGAAGCAATTGCTGACGCCTTTGAGAACATGATAGAAAACCCAGCGCTCTGGACCCAGCTGACAGAACACAGAGACAAGATAGAAGTAGCAGAACTAGAAGTAAACAGAGACTTTGGTTCAATGAAAGAGCTTCAGAACTTACTTCCAAACAGCTGCCTAATAAATCTAGTAAATAGAGATGGAGAAGCCTTAGATCCTAACGACGTTAAAAAAGTAGAGAAAGGAGATAAGATAACGTTAATCGGTAAGAAAGAAGCACTTGAAGAAGCAGAAGGCCTATTTTACTGAATTAGTAGAAGCTTTCAATATATTGGCTTTTCCTGCTACTAAACCAATTAAAAGGCCTGTAAAATGCCCTATCAATGCTGATTGTGGACTAGCTGTTGCGAAGGTTATCCAAGTCGCTACAGCTATATACAGCAAATATCTGATTTTATTTGGAATAGGAATTAAATTCGAGGTATAGTTCGATACTCTGTTGGAGGTCATGAAGTATCCTATGACTGCGAATATCGCTCCACTTGCTCCGACAACGCCGACAGGCTCAGAACCTATACCCAAGTTATACATGTAGTAAGAAGTTAGGACCTGAGATATCCCCGCCAGCGATCCAGTAATAATGAAAAACAAGTAAAACTTCAGTTTTGAGGCTTTGTATGCTACAGGTATTCCGAAAAGTATCAGGCCTGTAAGATTTGACGTTAAATGGTTTATTCCTGAATGCGCGAAAACGGCAGTAACTGCCGTCCATGGATGCTCTGCTAATGGGGTTTGAAGCACGAAATATTTTTCCATTAGGCCTTGACTGGCTGCGAATATCTGTAAAATAAAAGCTAGAAGTATCAAGAGAGATAGTTGAACTATAGTATTTTTCAAAGTCTTCCTGAAAACCATGAAGAAACTTTACAGTTGGATTGATTTATTATTTAGAAAGACTTGATAACCATTGGTTCAAAAACTAATTCCGTGGATCTTAAACAAAAACTGGAAAATCATCAGTTGAAGTACTGGCACGTTCTCGGATTTGGTTTTGGGATACTAGGAATTTCATACTTGCTAGTACTGCTGATTGATGTTCTGAATATTTTAGGGCTCCGAGGGCTTCCAGGAGGCATAATACCTTTTTTCTGGAACACCCTTTTCGCAGAAAGAAGATTCATAGAGCTTACACAATGGACATTAATAACAGGCCTGATAACCACCTCATACTACATCTACAAAGAATTACTGAGCCAAGAAAAGTTTATTGACGCAAAGTTCTGGCTAATAATTACAGTTACAGCAGGCCTAATGCTATTTGAAGATGCTTTGAATCCACGACATTTTCTCTTTCGTAACGTTTTAGAACTTCATTGGAGGCAGATAAACATAGCAGAAACCATTTACTATGGAATTCTAGCAGGGATTCCTGCTTACGGATTCTTGAGATACGGTAAAAAAGTCAGAGAACACAGAAGAACGTTAGTGCTTTTGATTATTGGAGGCCTGTTTTATGGTGCAGCAGTCCTTATTTCAGGGCCAGGACATTCATTTGGAGTAACCGTTTTAGGAGAGAAAGGGCTTGAGGCAACCGTTGCAATCGGAGGCGAAGAACTCCAAGAGGCCTATAACCTTGCGGAGCAGAGAATAATTGAGGTACATGGCAATGATTACGATGACTTGGCATTCATGTTCACAGATCACTTTATCGAAGAAAGCCTAGAATTAATAGGCGCAACCTTCCTGTTAAGTTCAGCAGTAAGATACCTAGAATTAGTGAGGAAAAGAAAAGATAGAAATTAGAATTTACTCGCCTTTGACTTTTTCTGAGGCCTTATCGATTTTTTCCCGTGCTTCTTCCATTTTCTCGGAGATATCTAGGCCTACATCTTCCTCTGCTTCTTCAAAGTCTTGATCGCCTAAGGGTGTGACTCCTCCGACTTCTGAGAGTACAGTTGTGAGGTCCTGTTCTGTGTCGACAATATATTTGGAGCCGTTTCGCAGTGATTTTTCTACTGTTTCTAACTTTTTATGTTCTTGTGCTTCTCCTTTGAAATGGTTTCTTAGTGAGTTGTTGACTACTTTGATTTCTTGGGCTTCTGCTTCTGCTCGCAGCTGGATTGCTTGTGCATCTCCTTCGGCTTCCAGTACTGCGGCCTTTTTCATTCCTTCTGCCTCCTCGATAGCAGCCTTCTTGTTACCCCTGGCTTCAATCTCAGTTGCCTTGGCATCGTCCTGCGCAGCATCCTTCCGGTTCTCAGCCTTGAGTATTTCGTTCATCGACTCCTGTACATCATTAGGCGGAGTAATTTCCTTCATCTCTACACGTACAACATCAATACCCCAAACATCAGTCTCCTCTTCCAGTTCCTCATGGAGCTTCTTGTTAATCTTCTGGCGCTCACTATTCACTTCTTCAAACTCCTTTGTACCTATAACATTTCTGGCAGTAGTCTGTGCAAGCCTTGTTATCTGTTTCTCATAGTCATCGACGTTGTAGAAAGATCTTTTCACATCTTCTTCATTCTTCCTCACCTGATAATAGACATCCAAGTCAACATTGGCATTCAAGTTTTCCTTAGTAATCATGTCACTTGGCTGAACATTCTTCATTTGCTCAGTAACATTACGCTTGTACATTTTATCCATCCAAGGAATCAGAAAATGAATACCTGGCTCAGAATAAGCATGGTACTCACCGAAACGTTCGACAACAGCCCTTTGATCGGGCCTAACGATTTTGAAGCTTGAGAAAAGTGCAAGTCCTACCGTTGCTGCCAGGCCTATGCCCAGCCAAGTTAACAGTTCAACCATAACAACTAGTTGTGGAAGGATCAATAACAATCTTTTCCAACTTTTTACTCAAACCTGAAAGTTTCAATC
The DNA here is from genome assembly GCA_001564145.1 of Nanohaloarchaea archaeon B1-Br10_U2g29. Classification (GTDB taxonomy): domain Archaea; phylum Nanohalarchaeota; class Nanosalinia; order Nanosalinales; family Nanosalinaceae; genus B1-Br10-U2g21. The sequence goes on along the minus strand of LKMQ01000004.1, from coordinate 23,338 downwards.
AGCTTCCCAATGACTAACATTGGGATTAAAAGGCCTAAGATGGTTAAAAAGTCGGTTTGAAGTGATGTCAGAGCTAGTAAAGGAATGACAAAAATATTGACAATTACTAGGAATTTTGAAAATGTCCATCCTTCTATCATTCTCTCATTAGGATTTAAACCAGCCTCATACATTGTTACAGCTCCAACGTAGTACGCAGTTACCAGCGCTATTGTCAGAGCTAATAGGATATTTCCTCCGTAAAGCAGATAGGATACTAAAATGAAGGGCACTATAGTAATCGCTGCTATTACTTTGAAGGCCTGAAACTTTGATTTCAAAAGCTCAGACTCAGTTAAAGGCAGGTGCGTGTAATCGGATTCACTATCATAAGTGTTCAACCAGTTATAGACTGTGACAGACATCATACCCAGTATAACTGAAAAAGAGAGCAAAGGATTAGTCAATAGATAAGATGCAATCGGCACATAGTTCACGATATACCAGTAAAGTCCTAACAAGACAAACATCGACATCAATATTTTGAACAAGCCTCCGCTACTTCTTGAAACATCTAATACTGATTTTCGGGCTAGAGGAGGGATAGGCACATTATCATAATTTAAGATACTTTCTCTTGTAGGTAGCCTAACCGCAGTTGAAGCTGTAATCAAACTTAATGTCAAGCCTGTGGCAAACAGCAAACCCATATAAACTGAATAAATAAGCATTTCAGAAGAAACAAGGTTTACCGCTAAAGCTACAGGAAACAGATACAGGCCTAAGTAGAATAACATATCTTTCACCAAGAAAGATGCGACCAGCGAAGATTTTCTGATAGGCAAAGTTCTAGAAGAAAATATTAGAAAATTGGCATCCCCTAAAACATTTTTTGCTGCGTCATTACTGTTAAAACCTATTGAACCTGCAGCCAGACCAGTGAAGAAACCGAAAGCCATTATTAGAAGGCCTAGATCTGTTACTGGTGCTGTAGAAAAGTTTGTAACCATTTGCGCTCCAAAATAGGTCAATAAAAATATTACCACAGGTAGAGCAGCCAAGTAACGGCCTTTATAGAGCTTCGACTGCGTCCTCCACTCTTCCTTAAGCATCCTTTTCAGTATCATAAATTTATTCTTCCTCAGCGTCGATAAACTGTTCTTTCAAGTTCTCAGGCTCAGTAACTTCTTCAATAACTTTGCCATCCCGCAAAAATACAACTCTATCGCATAACTCTTCAGCTAAACTCACTAAATGAGTCGACAAAACCATTGAGCCACCTCTCTCCTTATGCTCACGGAAAACATCTTTCACTCGTTCCTGAATCAAAGGATCCAAATTAATCAAAGGCTCATCAATAAAAACAAGCTCAGGCTCATGGAAAAACGCCTGAATAACCATCAACTTCTGCCTCTCACCTTTAGAAAGACTACGAGTCTGCTGCTCCAGCAAATGACTATCTAAATTCAATTTTTCCGGAAAATCCCAATCCATAACCTCTCCTCTAATATCCGAGACAAATTCAAGATACTCTCTACCGGTCAAAAAGCTTGGAGGATCCTCACGCTCAGGTAAAACACCTATCTTACTTCTTAATTCAACCGGATCATCCTCAGGATCAAGGCCTAAAACCTGTAGATCGCCGAAATCTCTTGATTCCTGGCCTGTCAAAATCTGCATCAATGTAGATTTCCCTGTACCATTAGGGCCTAAAACCCCTACAATCTCTCCTTCACTTACTTCTATATCAACGTTTTTCAGTTCAAAATCTGAATAACTTTTAGAGATATTAGAGGCCTTAATCAAGCTCATATTCTACAATGTGTTTCGAGGGTTTATACTTTTTTATCTAAAATTGGAGACAAAACCGTAGACTCTAGAAGTTGTAGTTACTACTCCTAAACTGATTCTATTTCTCCATGTGTAGGCCTCTACATTAATTCCATCTCCATGGAATTCTTCTCTAAACTCTTCTGCCGTGTTTTCAGAAGTCATAATTCTTTCTATAGACTGGCTATCCATAGAAATCTCTAAGTCCGGATTTTCAAAACCATTTTCTTCAACACCAGTTACACCTGAGGAATTAGTTTCAATACCGATAGTCGTATCGTCGACCTGTAGGTTAACGTTGTCTCCCAGAATAATTGACGCAACTCTGTCAGGAACTGTTTCATCTATCATTTGATTTACGTCTTCAAGATTCTGCTCTATCTGCTCAGTCTCCTGTAAGGCCTCCTCTAAATCTTGGTCAGTTTCCGGAACATCTGTGTCAAACTCGTCTGTTCTCACAGCAACATCGCTTACCATGCCTTCTTCACCTGGCTGAACCTCTCTGAAACCATCATTACAAACAAGAACTACAGAACCATCTTCACTTACTGAAACTTCATCTTCAGGACCTAAAACATCATCCTGTTGTAAAGTAGCTCCATCAATCAACTCTGCATCAGAGGCCTCAAGCACATTACATTCTGAAATCTCAGGTTCTTGGGTTTGAGAACTCTGCGCACTAACCGATACCACCATGGCTAAGACCAAGAAAAACAGTAAAACCTTTCTCATAACCTTACTTAGTTTTCTAATAGTCTTAAACTTTTACCTCCAAGTTATTTGAAACGGTCAAAGTCTATCTCTTCAACCAACTGTGTCCCAAACTTCCTGAAGTACCAGAACGATAATCCAAGCGATACCAGCATTGCAACAGCTAAAGTTGATAAAATCAGAGACCCTGCAAATCTCGGACCAAGATCGCATGTCTTCAAAACATTAGGCTGAAACCATGAGAATACTTCAAAAGATTTTATAGCGACCAGAAACATAAGGCCTGAAACTGCAAGACTCTTTTCTTTATTCATAAAGTCTAAGTTGTATTTTCTGTAATAAAAAAGGTGTACTACAGAAAAACAGTTAAAGTTACACTGTAGATATGATTCTTTATGTTGAGAAAGACTTTGATACTGTTCATAGCAAGTATGGCTCTTATTTCAGGTTTTTCAGCTCTTTCGCTAGATACTGAAGAATTAGATTCAAGCTTAGAAAGTTCAGAGGATTTATCACAGGATAGTTTAGAAGATTTATTAGAGGAGACTACGGGAGAAAGAGAACGTTTTATAATTGAAATTAATCCCTCCTTGTACAGTTCTCAAGTCTTAGAAGATGCAGGAGTAAATATTAGGTATGAATATAGAATCATTGAAGGAGTGGCAGTTGAAGCTCCTCCAGATGCTGTTAATATTTTAGAGCAACTTGATTTCGTAGAAAATGTTAGGCCCGACTTAGATACTGAGCTTCCTGTACTTGATGGAGAGAGTTCTGAAGGAGAGGCTGAAAGTTATTCTGGCGGGGAAGACCGTGTAGTAGCTGTTTTGGATACAGGTATTGACGATAGCCATATTGATTTAGAGGGAGAGGTGGTTGATCACAGAGACTTTACTGGTACCGGTTCTGAAGACCGTCATGGTCATGGAACTCATGTAGCTGGTATTTCATCAGGAACAGGTGATGGCAACTCTGAATATATCGGAGTTGCACCAGATTCTTCGTTGATGAATGTGAAAGTTCTACGAGATGACGGATCTGGAAGCAGCAGCGATGCAATAAGAGGCATAGAGTATGCAGTTGATAATAATGCGGACGTTATTGTAATGAGCTTAGGCGTGAGAACAGACTGTGATGGAAGCGATCCGTTGAGTCAGGCCGCAGATAATGCAGTAAGCGAAGGAGTTCCTGTAATTGTTTCAGCAGGTAACGATGGCCCTGAATCTGAAACTATTACTAGCCCCGGATGTGCAAGAAATGTATTCACTATTGGCGCATCAGGAAATGAAAACGTAGCTTCGTTTTCAAGCAGAGGTCCAACAAGTGATGGACAAGTGAAACCAGATATAGTTGCGCCAGGAGTCAATATTATGGCTGCTGAAGCAGGAACACAGGATAGATATACTTCTAAGTCAGGGACTTCAATGAGCGCACCCTATGTGGGAGGAGCAGTCACACTATTAATGGGCGAATATGACGGAAGTCCAGAAGATTACTACGAAGCCTTATCAGAAACAGCTTACACGTTAAATGAAGATAGATATACTGAGGGAGATGGCCAAATAAATATAACTGCTGCACTTAATTACTGGAACAACAATGAAAACCGGGAATCTGAAGATAGTGAAGATTTTGAATCTGGTCAAGACACAGATAGGCCTACAGAAGAAGATAGACAAAAAGCTGAACAACATGAAAATGTCGGAGAAGTAGATGAATCTCCACGTCAAGAAACTAGAGACAACAGAGATTATTGGATTTACAGAGGAATTGATAATGAAGGCAAACACATCAATGTAAGAGTAGATAGAGAAACCGGAGAAACAACAGTCGAAAGGCCTGAAGACTATAGAGCATTAATCAACCTCCTATTCACTCTAAGAGATAATTTACAAGAATTTTTGAACAGTTATCTGTAGAGAAAAAAGAAAAAAGGGAAAATTTTATCTTGGGTCCGAAAATCCTTGACCTGAATTGTTAGACTGTGAGTTGTTCTCTGTTTCTTGACCACTGGACTCTTGATTTGTTTCATCAGGCTGTTGTGTCTGTTCTTCGTCAGGCTGGACTTGTCCTGATCCTTCTCTAGAAGGGGCTTGCTCTTGAGAATCTGTATCCTCAGGAGCTTGTCCGCTTGGTCCCGCATCAGAAGGCCTTCCTACTGCGTCTCTAGCTCTTTGACTGTTTTCCATCGCTCTTTGAATTCCTTCTTGTGCTTCTTCAGGAACCTGTGAAGCTACTCTCTGAAGAGCCTCTTCATGCCGAGAACTTGCTTCAGCAATCCTCTGCTGTGTTTCTTCGTTCCCTGATCTTTCAGATGCTTCGCTAGCTCTTTCTATAGCCTGACTATACCTATCTACTGCCTGGCTAGCTCTTTCCGTATCGTTTCTAGCTGCAAGTCCTTCTGCCTCTGCAATTCTTCTTTCAGCATGGTTAGCTAGTGTTCTTGCTTCTCTATCAGCGCTACCTATAACAGGTGCTCTAGCTACTGCAAGTTCAAAACGCTCTGAGGCCTGTGTTAATCCATAAAATCTGTCTCCAGGCAATCTGGCGTTTGACTGTTCCGGTAGTTCTGTCTGATTATCTACCTGTTCTTCTAAGTCATCAGGAGTCTCTTGTGTCTCGACTTCTTGAGCTGTTACGATACCTGCTACCATAGATATCATGACTGCTACAACAAGCATTTTTGTAATTTGATTGAATTTCATTGGTTAATCACCAAGCAAGAATAGGCCTAGCACCCATTTAAACCCGTTTATTGAACAGTAAAAGGTTTTTATACGTGGTTTCGTTCAATTTCGTTTATTTGTACAGTTTTTCCGTTCAATTTCGTTTAGTTAACGTTAAAAGCGGAATATGTTATTTTTGATTTATGTCTGAACCTATCTTTCCTGAAGTAGTTATAGGTCCTTTGGCGTATATCATGATAGGCCTACTTACAGGGTTAGTGATATTTCTATCAGCTTACATATACAGGATTAAAAGCAGTAAAAAAACTGGTTTTGATGTGAAACAGTTGAAGATGCCTGAATCTAGATTAATAATACTGGAGAACGTCTTGGAGAAAAATATAATGCAGAATAGGCTGCCGGAAAAAACAAATTATTCTAAATCCACTGTCAGTCAAGCCATCAAAGAATTAAGAGACCAAGGCCTGATAAAGAAAAAGAAACGCGGCAACTCCTATCTTATAGAGCCAAACATTGACAAGATTGAGGAAGAACTTGAAAGAGTCTAACCCTCAGGTTTTTTAGAGATAAATTGCTCTACCTCTTCAACTGCAGAATCTTTTGAAGTGAATCCATACATAGGATTATCTAACTCATCTTCGAACTTATCTGAATTAATAGTCCAGAACCCGTTATTTTTCTTCTCTATCTTTATTGAGGCCTCGGATTTTGAATGAACCCATTCATCCTCTTTTTTATTCCATTTTCCAATGTTTCTAAGTTCTTTACAGTAAGACGAGTATTTCCTGTTTCCGGGTTTAGCTACTAACTGAGTATCTCCATCATAGTATATTTCATATTCTCCTCCTGCTGGACCTTTTACCAACATTCTTTCTTCTTCTATCTTTGAGGCTGTTAGAGGGGTCTTTCTATTGTTAAACAGGACTTTATCTCCTTCTTCAAACTTTTCGAAGCTCACGAAATTTACTCAGTATCTGATCTTTTTGAATCAGTATCAGGCCTAAAATGAAACCAGTTATTGTCAAACTAAAGGCTGCGATTTCAGCTGGATAAACATAATCTGTATAAAGTTCTGTATGAGTTCCAAAGCTGTAATCTATTACATCATTGATCTCGAACCAGATGAAAGCTATTCCTAACGCAAACCAGTTAATATTTCTCCAGTTGAACACAAGGAAAGACTGTAGAAACATTCCGAAATGTGAAACCAGCATGAACGAATAAAGAATCGTACTATTAGCTCCGAAGAAAATATCAGAGTAGTAAATAAGGCAGAAGACTGTCCACAAGCCATACTTGAAGTTCCCAATGAAAGCTAAAGCATCTAAAATTGGGACAGGCCTATCATTAATATTGAAATAGATTGAGCCTGCTATAAACAATGTAGCCAACGGCGATGCTGGTACAAATATCCATAGATGAACAGGTGTAGCCATTAACTGCTCGAAATAATAGTAGAATCCAAAAACTGTTCCAAGCAGATTAACTAAAATCAGAAAATACAGAAATCTATGGTTTTCTAATAATTCTTTCATATTATAACTGGTTGAGGCCTGTCTTTGTAAAAATATCTGAAGAATCTATAATTATGAGTTTGATAAAAGCAAAGAACCTGAATAAGAGTTTCAGAATTTACAGCCAGGGATCTGGAATTAAAGGATACCTTAAGTCTTTCGTGAAAAGAGAGTACGAAGAGATTCATGCCGTAGAGGATCTAAACCTAGAAATTGAAGAAGGTGAGATGATTGGTTATATTGGAAGTAATGGTGCAGGGAAGTCAACTACTGTAAAGATGTTAACAGGTATTTTAGAGCCTTCATCAGGGCTGATAGAGGTTGATGGAAGGAACCCTCATAAAAACAGGAAGAAAAATGCGATGCATATAGGCGTTGTTTTCGGGCAGAAAACCCAGTTATGGTGGGATTTACCTGTAAAAGAAAGTTTCAAACTTCTGAGAGAGATTTACGAGGTAGACGAAGAAGCTTACAGTGAGAGAATCGAGGAGTTCGATGAGGTTCTGCAGATCAGTGAATTTTGGGAGCAGCCTGTGAGAAAACTTTCTCTTGGTCAAAAGATGAGATGTGAGTTAGCGGCAGCATTCTTACACCATCCGAAAATTGTTTATCTGGATGAGCCGACAATAGGCCTTGATGTTGCAGTAAAGGAGCGTATAAGAGATTTCATCAGGAAGATGAATGAAGAAAAAAACATTACTGTGATGCTGACAACACATGATATCGGTGATATAGAGGACTTATGTGACAGAATCGTTGTCCTGGACAAAGGCAAGAAAATATACGATGGAGCTTTAGATGATTTAGTAAACCGTTTTTCCTCTCGTAGACTGGTGATGGAGGTTAAAAGGCCTGAAGAGTTCGAAATTGAAGTAAAGGGAGTTAATGAAGTAAAAAATACTGATGAAGGCCTTGAAGTGGTGTTTGACAGAACCGTGATCACTGCTTCAGAACTGATGCGGCAGATTTTAGCTGAATATGAAGTATTGGACTTCCAAATAAAGGAACCTGATATTGAGGAAGTTGTGAAGAAGGTGTACAACGAAGGAATATGAGTTTAAGAAAATATTTTTCATTCACAAAAGTAGGCTTAAGAGAAGGTTTCCAGTACCGTTCAGATGCTTTAGCAGGTATAGGCGCTACAATAATTTCATTAGTGCTTTTCTACTTTATCTGGAAAGCTATTGCTGCTTCAGGAGAACTTACCCAGCCTTTTGAAATGATTATAGCATATGTAGCATTAGCCCGCGTTATAGACAACGCGACTTCAGCAGATCTTGAATCATGGGTAGGAGACAGAGTAAGGAAGGGAACTATCGTTAACGAGCTGAAAAGGCCTGCATCACTGAAGCTTCAGCTCTACTTTTACCAGTTAGGAAAATCCTCTTTCAAACTACTTGTTAGAGGTATACCCGCTTTAATAATTGGAATAATCTTCCTCAATGTAGGTATTCCGACTTACTCAAACAGTATTTACTTCCTGATCTCAATTTTTCTGACATTAAACCTGGCAATCTTCTTATCTTACACTACTTCAATGATAGTTTTCTGGACCAAAGTAGGTTGGAGCCTTAGAATGACCAGGACAATGATAGCAGGCCTGTTTTCAGGAGCAATGATTCCTCTCTACTTGGTTCCAGACAATGTTAGAGCAGTCTTCAATCTAACTCCTTTTCCTTCAATGGTTGATGCACCTATCTCAATCTACCAAGGGACAGCCGATAGCGTCATACACATTTTTGGAGTCCAGCTAATGTGGCTAATAATCTTAGGCCTGTTATCCGAGGTTCTCTGGAGAAAAGCTAAGCAAAAACTAACGGTACAAGGAGGATAAAAAATGAAACAAAAATTTGATACTTTGAAGAAATATGCCATGATTTATTATCTTTATTTTGTTCAGTACATGAAGTCCAGGCTAATCTACAAGACAGACTTCATACTGGGCGCCTCTTCACAGCTGGTAAGCATGGCAGTATCATTAGCATTCCTCACCCTTATTTTCACACAGATAGAGAACCTTCAGGGATGGACTTTCAACGAAATGCTTTTCCTAGCAGGATTCGGCGGAGCAGTAATATTCACTCAAAACGTTTTCTTCTTCAACATAATCAGAGTAGGAGAAGACTACATAATCAACGGAGAACTCGATAGATTCCTTATAAGGCCTTTAAATCCATTGTTCCAGGTCTACGCAGATGATGTACACGACAACAATATACCAAAAGTAATCGCCAACTTTGCACTGATATTCTACGCAGGAATTCAGATAGGACTTACACCAAACCTGCTGATAATAACTTATGCAGCATTCTCAATGCTGAGCGGAATGCTAGTAGCAGCCTCAATATACCTACTATTCTCCAGCACAGCATTCTGGACAGGAACCTCTAGAAACGCAGTCTGGCTAATCTTCAGACTCAGTAACTTCAGAAAATACCCGATCGATATCTACGCATTAGCAATTCAAGGCCTTCTAGTCACAATAATCCCATTAGCATTTGCCTCATTCTTCCCAGCATCATTCATACTCGGAAAAGAAGGTTTCGAAACCTGGAAACTAATTACACCATTCGTCGGACCAATCTTCTTCTACATAGCATACAGATTCTGGAAGAAAGGCCTCTCAAACTACTCCAGCACAGGAAGCTAAAAAAAATTATTTTTCTGTTCTCTCATCAAGCACACTAAGCACGATATCTCTATTATTCTCAGTGTATAGAATATTTGCTACTGCCTCATCCGATTCAGTTACCGATATTCCTAATCCCATCTGATCAAATACCTCCTTCAGTTTAGAATACAGGCCTGATTCTCCGTGAATAATGAATCTTTCACCATCGTCCTGAATCTTTGTAATCCTCATACGAAAGAATTATGGGGCCTAAAACTTATATCCCAAGAATGCCTTTTACTAATTAATGGATTTAGATAATCTTGATTACAGAAAGCCTTTAATTACAGATATAGGAGCAGTAATAGCTAACTTAGCAGTAGTAGCCTACGCAATCGAGATAGTAGGTACAAGCCCAGAGTTTCAGCCATTAACTTACGGTGCAGTAGCATTTGTAACAGCTATTTCAGGGATAGGAGCCTGGCTAGTATTAGAGCTGAAGAAGCAGTACGTGGAAAACCCTTACGAGAAATTCCTTAAAGTTGCAAGTTTCGTATTAATAGCGTCATGGGTGACCATACTTTACGCAGTAGAGGAACCCGGTGCAGGAATGAACGAGATAGCAATGCTCTCATTGACACACGTAGTTGCAGCAGTCACGACCGTAAGCATCTTATTGAAATTAGAGTTCGAAGAAAAACTGCTTGAATAACAAATCTAAATTTTTCTTCCTTTTTTCTTATAATTGAAAAGAGTCAAAACCTAAACTATAACCTATGGATCAAAGCCCTCAAATATCAGAAATCACCAAACCACAGTTTCTAACGATTATATTATCAGCTATAACAGGGGCCATACATTTTTATTTGGCTCCTCAGATAGGGCTAAACTCTTTAGGAGTCAGCTTCGCAGTAGCAGGCCTAGGATTCACCGCACTAATAATTTCTATAATCTTTAATTACAGATTAAAATTAGCTTACCTTCTCGCTATACCGTTTACATTGGGGCAGATTGTAATATGGTATTACATGAACAGGCCTTCTTTAGAGTTTTTGATTCGTGGAGAACCCTTTTTAGATGCCTTAGATAAATTAGCCCAGATTTTACTTATATTAACGGTAAGCTATCTCTACTTAAAAGAAGAAAAATAAGTTGAATAAATGGAAAGTTCATTATCTTTCTAAGTTCTCTACGTTATCGAATTCATCCTCTAAGTCTTCTAACTCCGAGCCGATATCAGAGGCCTTATTCCATGCATTCTTCAAATGTGAACCGTAATAGGTGTTCCACTGGCTTCTCAAATTAGATACGTGCGTCCCGATTGCTTGAATCTGCTCTTGAACTTCTTCAGCTTTCTCTGAGAGCTGTTTAGTCTTAACATCAGACTTAATCAGCTCTAACTTATGGCCTAGTGTTAGAGGAGAGACTACCTGAACACCTCTCTTAGTATACTTATTCAACAACTCGTACTCTTCTTTGACAAGATAATAGTAGACTCTTTCGGAAGGCACAAATTCAAAAGCATACTCAGCTGTTCCTTCTTCAGGCCTGACATACTTACGCTCTATTTCCTTTAACTGTTTCTCTACATCATTTCTAAACTTTCTAGCATAATTCTCGGAATCGTCATCTTTATTCATCAGTTTAGTGAAATTGTCCAATGGGAACTTTGAGTCAATTATTATCTTTCCATGTGAAGACTTGATGTAAGCATCTGGAGTCTTCCCATCAACAACTCTCTCCCTCATTCCATACATAGAATTGGGTAGGTGGTCGCTTAGTAAGGCCTCAAGCTTAACCTCTCCAAACTCACCTCTTTCCCTTGGATTCTTCATCATAGTCTCCAGGTCACTGTGCAAATTCTTTATCTCAGTAACTTGGTTCTCCAAATTACCAATCTCCTTATCCAGTTTAAGATCACGCCAAGACTCACTCACAGCACCCCTAACCTTTTCAGGATCAACCTCTATCTCCGGATCCTCTTCATTCAATTTTAGGTAGATTAAAACTCCAAGTAAAATTATTGTCAGTAAAAGCAGGCCTATCTCGATCATAATTCAAATATAGTGATAGAAAAGTAAAAAAGATGATATGAGGGTTTTTTATTGGAAGAAGTCTTTCATTGCTGGGTGAAGCTCTTCCATGTGTTTCTGCGCTAACTGCTCATACAGTCTGTACAGGATCATAACTGTCAGTAGGATTCCCATTCCTCCTCCTGCAGCTCTAAAGATATCGGCTGCGGCAGCGATAAGGCCTACTGAAGCTCCCGCTACTACTACTAATGGCGGAATATATCTGTCCAAGACCTTTTTGATTACTCTTTTGTCTTTCCTGAATCCTGGTACTTTCATTCCTGTATCTTGGATCTGGTCTGCGACTGCATCTGAGTCTTGGCCTGTAGTTTTCGCCCAGAATATTGAGAACATAGCGGCACCCACTGTGTATATTATTATGTAGAACAGTACATGGAAGACATCAAAGCTTGTAACTGCTAAATCTCCTGTTACTCCTCCAACAAGCAAGTTCTCAACAAAGTCGGCAGGTGGGTTAATCAGGTATACTAGGCCTGAAGTTGCTTGTCCTTGTTCATCAAAGCATCCTAGTGGTGAGCAGTTCGTTACATCGTCTGCGGCGATTGTTCCTACAATCTGGATATTAGCGATTAATGCAGCTACGAAAATAACCGGCATTACGCTCGTGTAGAAGAACTTTAACGGCCATTTTTGCCCGAATCCTCTAACGTTACCGAATGTTAACGGTATTTCTACCTTCATTCCTTGGAGATATACCACTGCTGAGAATACTGCTACAGTTGAAACTAGTACTAGGCCTGCTTCAACGCTTTGTGAGAGTAAAAACTCCCATACTTGTCCTTGTGGTGCTGCTCCTGTTTCCCAGAAGAATCCTGAGCCAGGGCTTCCTGTTTCTGCTTGTCCTGCTGCAAAAGGTGAGAACAGTTGTGTCATTATTCCTTTAGATACTCCTCCTGCAATGAATAGGCCTACTCCTGATCCGAATCCCCATTTCTGAACTAGGTCGTCCATAAGGATGATCAGCCATCCTCCCAGTGTAATCTGTCCTGTTATGACTGTCATCAGCACTGGGTCTCCTGCAACGTTTCCAAAGGTTCCTGAAAGTGTGAAACCTGCTGCCTGCACTACTGTAAGACTGTACGCAAGCATCTTCTGAGCGGCTTGGAACTTCTGCTTTCCTTGAGTTGTACTTGTATCCCACTTTAATAATTCAGATCCTACCATCATCTGAAGCACAATAGAAGCTGTAACGATAGGTCCAATTCCTAACGTAATTATAGTACCAATTTCAGAACCTAAAAGTGTCTGAAAAGTACGTAACTGCTGAATAGCTGTTTCAACTTGTTGGGCATCGGCAGCGTAGATAGGTATTTCAGAAAGTAAAAAGTATAGAAGTAAGGTGATTCCGGTCCAGGTAAGCATCTGCTTTAAAGTCTGTTCCTTATCAGGATTCTCTACCGTTGGTAAATACTGTGCTGCCTGGAACCAAGATACCATGATTAACTAATGACCTCTGCCATTAAAATAAGCAATTATTTCTGGACTGCCTGTCCATCTGCTTCCTCAATCTTTCTTTCAGCAGAGCTGGAAAAGCTTTCAGCATGGATTTCAACTTCTCTGTTAAGATGTCCTTTACCAAGAACCTTCTCATATCCGATATCATCAAGGTCAAGAACAAGCTTGCCACCATCTTCTTCGACAAGGCCTTCTTCAACCATGTCATCAATTCTCTGATCAATATCTCTCAGATTTATGGCATTCTGCTCAGGCTGGCGGGAATTAAATCCTCTTTCACCCAGTTCTTGGACACCCTCCTTTGTAAGTCTTTTAGACTGGCCTTTCTTACCGCTTCCTGCGTTTCCGCGGCCTCCACGGTTTCCAGCACCTCTATTCTTTTTACTGCTGCCGTATCCGTGGCTTCCAGACTTATTCTTCTTCGATCTTCTCTTTGTCATTTATACCATCCTCTGAATTAAATCGTCGATTTCTCCATGATTTCCAAGGCTTCCGCCCTGTTTTACATTTCTTTTAGTATTCTTGAATCCTTTTCTAGGAGGCTTTGCATTGATTGTGTTCCCTACTTCGGCACTGCCGTAACGGTCTTCCAGCATCTCTACTGTCTCTTCACTGACTTCTCCATAGGCAATGAAATCTTTGGCTTTGTTCAGCATTCCTTTCACCGATTCAGTATCTTCATACAGCCTGATTTCATTCCTGTTTTTCAGGCCTAAGTTTGTCATTGTATCTTTCACCGGTTGAGGTACATCTACGTTTCCCCTAATTTTAACTGCTGCAATCATTCTTGATCCTCTCTTGTTTCCATTTCGTTCAGCTTTTTCAACGCATTAAATGTGGCACGAGTCAAGTTTTCACGTGTTCTCGTTGTTCCTCTGGTTTTTACCCAGATGTTTTCAATTCCTGCAAGCTCCATAATCTTCTTGACTTCGTCACTACAGGCTAGGCCTGTTCCTCGCGGCGCAGGTTTAAGTTCTACTGTAACTGAGCCTGACTTACCTTCTACTTTGAAAGGAATTGAAGAGTTATCTTCTCCTGTGTCCTCCCATGAACCATTGCCTTTCGGTACTTTGATTAAGTTGAGCTTGGCTTCTCTGTTTGCGTCTTCAATTGCGGCACGGGTGTCGCTTGATTCTCCGGTTCCTAATCCTATTACACGGTTTCTATCTCCCATAACTGTCATAGCATTACTTCTGTAACGAGCTCCTGACTTGTGCATACGGGCTGTTCTTTTGGATACAGTTCTCCTAACTCCTCCTCCTTTTCCTGGAGTTCCTCCGATCAAGATTACTTCTTCACCTAGATCTACTAACTGATCTACAATTTCTGGCTCCATAATAGGCCTTTGGTAGTCTAATGCTTCTACAATATCTGTTATTTCGCCTTTAGCTACCTTCTTTCCGAGCTTGGTTTTCGGCTTCCAAATTTCTTCTTCAGTTTCCTGTTCGCTCATTTAGTATTCACCTTCAATGTTTTCTTTGACTTTTTCAAAGTCTTCTGTGATTTCAACGTCTTTCATTTCTTTAATGTGTTCTCCACGGACTCGAGTTTCTTCTGGATAGGCTTTCTCTCCTGCAGGGACGTTTAGGCCTGCGTCGTTCATTCCTTTAACGGCTGCGTAGACTCTGCCTCCCATCTTACTTTCTCTGAGGCCTATATCTAGTACTGCTTTGTCTTCACTTGTTTTCATTCCTAGTAGGTATCCTGCTAGGTATGCTGATGGGAGATTACCTGTGTTATGATCCCAGCCAAGTTCTTCTAATTCTTCTGTAGATGTGAAGTCTTGATTTTGGTCTCCTTCTCTTTCGTACTTTGAAAGATGTGCTTTAACGTGTTTGTTACTTGTTCTAACCACTACTCTTGGAGAATCAGCTTTTAAAAGCTTTAATCTCTGCTTGTAGTCGGTCTGCTGGTTTCTTCTCCTCTTATGAGGTACTTTAAAATTTGAGTTATCTGCCATTATTCTTCACTTCTATCCATCTTGTTTTCTACATGGTTTTCTAAGTGGTTAACGTCTCTGAAAAACCCTCCTTTTGACTTATTGTACAGATCTCTGTACTCATCAGAAGTGATTTCTTCTTCATCTCTCATCTCTTTTAGACGTGTCCTAATTGCTCTAATCCTTTCTTTCCATTTATCCTTTGAGGATTTACGAGCATTTTTCGCTCCCTTACGGGAACCATGACCTTTTCTAAGGCCTTTCTTTTTCTGTTTCTTATTCTTCTTTGAACGAGCTTTTGAAGTTCCCTGAACTTTTTTCTTGTCAATTGTTCCTCCTTCTACTAGGTTTCTGATATCCTGTCTGGTGATTGCTTCAGCTACTTTGTCAGTGTGTTCCGGATCAATCCATACACGGTTCTCTCCGATATTCATGACTTCTGCTGCCATTCTTCTCTGACTCTTTAAATCGCTCATTTACTGGTCACCTGCGTTAAGTAATTTAATTTCAAGTTCTTCAGCTTTTTCAACTATCATACTTTTCTTTTTGGCTCCTACTTTTGAGGCGACTCTTGCTGCCTCAGTCTCAGGATCCAAACTCTCTAAGTCTTTAGGCCTGTGAATTAGTACGTCTTCAAATCCTGAAGGATGTTTACCTCTAATATCTTTAGGCGTTCTTAAACCTGCTTCCGGCATCTGAGGTGCGGACTTCAGCTTTAATCTTTGCTTACTGTGCTTTCCTCTAGGCCTTCTGTAAGATGTATTAATCCTTTTGTTCTTGTGTGTGTTCTGTCTCTTAGCCATTATTCTTTACCTCCGTTGGTTTCTGTAATGTAGACTCCATCTTGGAATGTTCTAGGATCTCTGTTTCCTTTGTGGCACATCTGTTCGATTCTTGCTGCTGTCTGGCTTACTTTCTCTTTGTTAGGGCCTGAGATTTCTAAGTCGTCTCCGTCTACTTGGACGTCTACGCCTTCCATTATGTCAACTTTCCTAGGGTAAGCTTCTCCCATAAAGTTCTCAATATGGATTTCATTTCCTTGTTTCTTGATTGTCATAGGGAAGTGCGCGTAAACACCTTTCATCTTGTAAACATAATCATTTTGTAGGCCTTGAACCATGTTTTCCGTATGGGCCTTGTATGTCCCTGCTACGCTTTCAACATCTTTTTTAGTTCTTAGCGGGGTGAAGTTTACCTTGCTTCCATCAACTTCTACTTCAATAAGTGCATGGTCCATCTTCTTCTCTAATTCATTACTTCCATCGGATACAGTGAGGACTCCATCTTCGAATGAGGCCTCGAATCCTTCTGGTAGTTCAACTGTCTGTGTCATTTTCTTGTTCACCTAGTAGACGTAGCCGAGTAGTTTCCCGCCTACTTCTTGTTCTCGTGCTTTTTCATGTGTCATAATTCCGTGGCTGGTTGTCACTAAAAGATCTCCGAAGTTCCGGGCCGGTAAGTATCTTTGGGCCCAGTCTTCGAACTCGTCCTTCTTAACTGAGAAGTTTGGTTTAACAGGCTGGCATTCATTGATGTTTGTTACTTCTACCTTGAACTTGCCGCCTTTACCGTCTTCTACCAGTTCAAATACTCCTATGTATCCGTTCTGCTGAAGCTGAATCAAAATATTCTTTACAACTTTGCTTGTCGGTGCAATTACAGCATGTTCTTTATCGTTTCTTGCTGCGTTGTTAATTGCGCTTAATGCATCGCTTAATGTGTCTTGTTCCATTTTTTATTCCCTCTTATTTCAACTGTTCAAAGCCGAGATCTTCTGCGATTTCACGGAAGCACTGTCTGCAGAAGTTTAGCTCATACTTTGAGATAACTCCTCTCCCGACTCTGCCGCATCTTCGGCATTCTTTCTTGGATTTTCCATAATCTCTTTCCTTAGGGGCGTTATTCTTCTCAAATTTCTTCCTCTTACCCTCTTTATGTTTGATCTGTTCTAATACTGCTTCATAACTCATTTATTCATTCACCTCGACTCCGAAAGTGTCTTCAACATACTCAATGGCATCTTCACGGCTAACCTGATGGTCTTCTCCTACCTCACTAGGTTTGTAATCTCTCCTCTTCACACTGTAGCCAGGTCTTTCTAAATTGACTGTTACTTCGAATCCCATCATACCAATGTCAGCATCATAGTCGACGCCCTGAACATCAATGTACTCTGAAATTCCAAAACCAAAGTTACCATCGCTGTCAAACTGTGAAGCATCAATTTCCTCTACGGCAGTCATTACTTTTTCAAGGAACTCTTCAGCCTCATCGCCACGTAAAGTAGTCATTGCTCCAATTTTAAGGCCTGAACGGTTTCCGAAAGTTTTTGCACTTTCTCCTGATTCAGTTTTTACTGCTGTTCTTCCGGTAAGTTTTTCAATCAAGTTTTTAGCCTTCTCTACATCTTCTCCTACTTGGCCGATTCCAATATTTACTACCGCCTTACCAATCTGAATTTCTTTCATTTCCTGACTCATTACTGGCTCACCTCAAGATCTCCTTTAACAAACAGTTTATCCTGCCTAATTTCAAACTCTGCATCACTTGTTTCTACTGTTGCAGCATCATCCTTCATACCTCTGCTGTGAAGCTCTTTGATTTCTGCTGTTTTACCTGCATGTTGGCCTCCTAAAATCACTGCTTCTTCGCCTTCACTCATCTCATGTTCTTCAGCATCGCCGTTGAAAATCAGTGTTGAACCTGTACTGTATTCTTCACTGGTTCTGTAATTTTCACCGTTATGAAGATGGTAAACATATTCATCTCCTTCAACAGTTTTGCCAGTAACTTTTGCTGCGACACGGTCATCGCTTGTTTCCTCAAATATTAATGTCTCCGAGCTTGGAAGCATTCTGTAAGTTTCTCCTGTCTCAGAGATCTCAATTACATCCATGATTCCAATTGTATCTCTAATTCCTGTGACACGGTCTCCATTCCTGTGAAGTTGTCCGTCTCTAATTATTTTTTTAGCTTCCTTCTTAGTATCTGCATAACCTGTTACTTCCCTAAGGAAGATTACTGCAGGAATTCCTTGTTCAGGGCTTCTGCTACCTTCAGTAGTTGTAGTGTAGGTCAGGCCTTTCCTGTCAATGTCGTAATGCTTAGGTGCTGAAAGTCTTTTCTGATGTGCCATTTTTTATTTCTCCTCCTTTTCTTCTTTATTTTCTTCAGTTGTTTCTTCTGACTCAGAACTAGTTGCTTCTGACTCATCGGCTGTTTCTTCTGTTTCTTCATCTTCTTCGGTATCGAATTCTGTCGGCTGTCCTTGCTGCTGCATCTTCTCCATCATCTCATTCTGATCTTCGTCTTCTTCTAACTCTTCCAGTTCTTCTTCCTCAACCTCAATACCTGAGAAATCATCGACATCATACTTCTCAATTCTGTCTTCGTCTTCAAGATTCAGTGCCTGAAGCTGAAGGTTTGAAGGCCTGAAAGGTTTTTCTCTAAGTGTTCCGTCAATCTTCTGACGGTCTAAATTATTGATGTATACTTTGCCATTATCTCTGTCAATATTTGATACAATTCCTTCTGCCCCTTTATCGTCGCCACGCATTACTTTTGCTCGGTCTCCAATACGGATCCCTAGGCTCCTGGTTTCTAATTCATCTCTGAGAACATCGTTCAAATTTGCTGTAACAAAGTTGTCTTTCACGTGCATTGGAGCATTAGTTCTATACTTCCTCTGCTTAGTCTGGTTCTTACTTGATTTCCAGCTGCTGCTCCAGTTTTCTGTTTTATCTACCATAATTAATTATACCACCTGTGATGCGATCTTTCCTACTGGACCGTATCTCTTGATAACTTCTTTTGCAATAGGGCCTTTAGTCACATTACCTTTTGGAAGGCCTGTCTCTTCTTCTACAAGTACTGCCGCATTGTCTTCAAATTCTACCCTCATTCCGTCAGGCCTCTGATATTCTTTACTCTGTCTTACAATAACTGCGTCGAAGACTTGGTGTTTGACTTCTTGGTCTCCTCTTAGAATTTTTACTTTTACTTTGTCGCCAATTCCTGCGCTTACACGCCGGCTTCTACGGCCTTTACGAGATTTAACTCCGATTATCTTAAGCTTTTTAGCTCCAGAGTTGTCTGCACATGTAAGCTCTGCTCCAATATCCAATGTTTTCGTAATATTTGCTCCTAATGGCTTCATAATTTTTTATTCACTCTCCTCTCCTTCTTCTGTTTCTTCTTCGATAACTTCTACGCCTTTTTCAATTACTTCTACAATCATACTTGACTTAGTCTTAGAGATAGGTCTTGTTTCAACTACTCGTACACGGTCACCTTCCTCTACATCCAGCTCATCTGGAACATGACTTGTAATTTTTGTATTTCTCCTTTCTTTTCTCTCGTACTTCGGTACGTCCTCAGCATATCCCCATCTAACTGTGGCAGATTTCTGCATTTTTGTACTTACTACTGTTCCTACGAATTCTGATCCTCTTAACGAGTATTCTGTATCGATGTCGTATTCAGTCATCTTTAATTTTGGCACCTCTAAGTCTCCTAAATTCTTTTGCTGAGACAATTTCAGGCCTAAAAAGAAAACCATTACTCTTTAACAAGCGGTTTTCAAACTGTTTAGGCCGTTGAGAGTATCGAAACCCTGTTCGAGTCTCAGCGACACACCGTTACGGTGTAAACTAAAGAGTGAAAGTAAACTTTAAAAGGGTGGATCAACCCCAAGATTCAATGCTGTCATCTTCTCGGCTCTCAATATATTCAGAATGAATGTCTGAGTATTGCTCAGGAACTTCATCGAGACCTTCAAAAGCCTGTTCAAGAAAGTAGATCTCCATGACATTTAATTCATCTTTTCTAGAATCTAGCTTCATCAAACATTCTAACACATATTCAGGATCTTCATTAACTTTGGAGCTTAGATGCTCTGTCCAAGTGTTCTCTGAATAATCATCAAAAATATTTTCATATCTTGACATAGATATAGTTTGAAACCAGAAAAATAAAATGAAACTTGTAATCCAGAACATACTTCAAAGTGTTCAAGTTCACTCGATTTTTCCAGACATCATATCCTCATATGTAGCGTTATACCACCCAAACCTGACATCATCAAAATATAGAGTTCTCTCATCAACATAGCTATCAGATCCAGTCCACTGCGAGTTATAAATACTGAGTTTGAGAGGTCTTGGCGGTTCTTCACTGTCTAAAACCGTTGGGCCTTCATGGTCATATACTTGCTCACCATTGACCCATATCTTTTGAAATCCTTCATATTCATCTTCACCATCAGCCCATTCTGTATGTACAACCACATCATACCAGTTACCCGGCTCCATATCGGTACGCACATGTTCATAATCTGATTCTCCGTCTTCATTCAAGAAGCCGTTCGTAAACGCAAACTCATCATCCCATATATTCATTACCCAGGGCTTTCTTTCGCTAGCACTATAATCATTATCGTAGTATTCACTAGGTAAGTTAGCGTGGAACTCAGCTATATTCTCGGTAGTTGTAGTATCCTCATCATATATCTGATAATCTTCGGGGACGTAAACTGAAAAAGAAAACCATAATGGCTCCCCAACAATGTTCCAACCACTGTAATCATAATTCCACATCTCCCACCTATTAGCATGAGTACCTACTTCAACACGATAACTATTTACTTCACTGTAATCCCACTCATCCGGATTTTTAGCATGTAGTCTCATCGATTGATCTCCTCTACGAACATACTGATCGCTAAAACTCAACGCCCCATCGTACCTATGTTCGTCCTGTATCCTAACAGAATGGAACCACTCTCCTATCCCATCCACCGCAATATCTTCTCCGCTAAAATCCTCCTCTAAATACAAAACACTGTTATCAACGGCATCGAAATCTTGAGAAGCTTCTGAAACCTGTTGACCATCTCCATCAGCCTCATCTGAAGAACTAGTATCCCCGGAACTTTCGGAAACACCTGTTTCCGAGTCCGTATCTGTTACTGAATCAGTAAAATCTCCTAACTCTCCCATTATACCAACTCCAATAGAAAGCACCATAGCTCCAGCAGCTATGAATATAGTTGATGCAAGAATTAAACCTATTAACTTGTTCATATCTTCCTAATTATCTTTCGAACTAAAAAAGACTATAGGTTAAGAAACCTCAATATTACTGCGGTCAAAACCTTCCTCTACCAGCGCATCAACAATTCTTCTACGGTGATCTCCCTGTAACTGGATTTGGCCATCTTTTGAGGTTCCTCCGCAGGCCATTTTTGATTTCAGTGTAGAAGCAAGCTCCTTCAGGTCATCTTCTTCTGAAAGCCCTGATACAACTGTCATCTCTTTGTTGTATCGTCTAGAATCAACTTTAACTGTGATTTGTTGGTCTTCTCTAGAAATTGAGTCGCATACACAGAGATCTTCTGGCATGCCGCATTTTGTACAGGTAGTTTCTGCCATTGATAATATAATTTAGTTACGTTCGTTTAGAACTGTTTTCATACGTGCAATGGTTTTACGCATTTCGCTTATCCGACCAGGGTTATCTGAGAAACCTCCAACTTCTATCTGTCCTCTTTCTTGGACTAGTTCCTTGCTGAAGTCAGAAATATGTTCCTTGATTTCTTTCGTGTCCATTTCTCTTATCTCATCTGCTTTGAATATTGCCACTGTTTAATCACTCGCTTCTGTTGAATTTATGCTTTTCCTTCAAGCCAATCAATGAAGGTTGTACGGTTTTTACCATTCTTTTCTGCAGTTAAGGCCTGTTCATAGTCAGGGTTATCGAGTTCTCCAAGCGCATCTTTTGCGTCTCCAATTGTTCCTGATACTATTTCTTCGTACTCTGCCTCATCTCCTTCACTTTCTTCTGCTTCTTCAGCATCAACTTCGGAGGCTTCTTCATCCATCTTGGACTCATCTTCCTCTTCTTGAACCTGTTCTTCTGAAACTGTATCTTCCTCATCATCTGAGGCCTGTCTTTCTTCGTATTCTTCCTGATCAAAGTCTTCGAAGGCTTCTCTAAGCTCTTCACTTGAGATATCATTTGTTCTAAGGTCCTCAGATTTAAGTTCTAGAGCACGGTCTAGCTCAGAAGACGTCATGTTCTCAGCTTCTGCAAGCACATGTTCGATTCTTTCAGACTTGCCTTCTGATTCTTCTGATTCTTCTGTTTCATGAAGGATCTCTTTACTGACATCTACGTCTCTATGCATGAAGTCAGGCATCTCTTTCATGATTCTTACTTTGACTCCGATTGCGCCAGGAATAGTTACTGCTAAAGCGTATCCTTTCTGAACATTTGCTTTTGAAGTATGTCCGCATCTCTTTACGTATCCGAAACTGAATTTTTCAGTTCTTCCACGGTTACCGGAAAGCTTTCCTGTAATCTCGATTTCTGCACCGATTACTCCAGCTTCCTTCATTCTACGGGTGTAAGTATATCCTACTCTTTTGACGTGGCCTCCTTTTTCCAGCCACTCAGCGATACTGTCTGCGACTACTTGTGCGTCTCCATCGCCATTTTCAATTTCGTTTACCTCAATTTGAGGGTTCTCAAAATCAAACTCTTCTTCCATAGCCTCTGTAAGTTCTCGGATGCGGCTTCCGCCTCTACCGATTACAAGGCCTGGTTTCTGAGCGTTTACTACTATTTTAGTTGATGTTGGAGTTCTCTGGATATCTGATGAAGAGTATCCTGCTCCTTCTAACTCCTTTTCTAGGAACTCGTCAAGTTTAACTTTACGTGCTCCTTTCTGAATGAATTCTTTCTCTTGCATTCAAAGACCACCTCTGTGGTCTTTTGCATGCACTGAAATTTTTTGAATTTCGTTCATTAGTATCTTTACCTCTCTCCTACTGCTATTTTTACATGAGCTGCCTTGGTTTTACGGCCTCTGATACGGCTAGGTGTTGCATACTCTGTGCCTTTGTTCGTGATAAACTCTTGAACGTATAATGTATCGTTTAGGCCTTCATTTTCTGCATTCTTTTTAGCAGAATTAAGTACTTCAAGTACGTGTTCTGCTGCTTTCACTGGGTAACGTGCCGGTTCTGAGTGACCGCTTTTGTGGCCGACATCACTGTTGAATTTTGTGAATGGTACAGCAAGTTCTTTTTCTGTAACCATTCTAAGTTTTCTTTCCGCCTTTTCTACTTCGTCTCCTTTGACAAAACGTCCAATCTCTGTGACATCTTTCCAGGATACAGGCATGTTCTCCTGCTTAGCGTACGCTTGGTGACTCTGTACTTCCATTGGTTAAATCACTTCAGCGGTACGTGCTTTGAAGATCTCGTTGCACCAAGTCCTGGTGCGCTGTGAGATACTTGTTTCCTGGTTTTTGCGAACTCTCCAAGGTAATGACCAATCATTTCCTCTTCAATTGTAACCGGCTGGAAACCTTGACCAGTATAAACTTCTACTGTAGATCCAACCATTTCAGGCAGTACAATCATGCCTCTAAGATGAGTCTTTGCCTGTCCTTTCTCTTCAATATCGTTAAGCAGTTTCTTTTCTTGGTCTCGAAGGCCTCTTTCAAGTTTTCTTCGAGCTCT
>LKMQ01000015.1 GCA_001564145.1 Nanohaloarchaea archaeon B1-Br10_U2g29 | reverse complement strand
CAAGAAGACTTCAGAATGCAGGAGCTACCTGAGCTTAGAAGTGAAGGAAGTTATAGAAGAGCATTCGCAGATTTCAGAAACTTCAACGTGATAGAAGTTGAAGACGATGATTTGAACATGGGCCGAAATAAGATGGTAGTTTCATTTGACTTGCCGAAAGGATGTTATGCAACTGTCTTTTTAAGAGAGATAATGAAAAACTAGATTAAAGGCCTATGATTCTATACATAGCTTGGCTGCTAATATTCTCGTCAGTTTTTCTATCAGTATTCTATCTAAGTATCTATTCTGATGTAAAGAATACTCGTACTGAAGAATTGATAGAACTGGAAGAATACCCGTCAATCACTATTTTGATGCCAGCATACGACGAGTCAGAAGTAGTTGAAGAGGCCTTAAATTCAGTAAAAGATTTAGATTATCCAAATTATCAAGTCATTTTTGTAAACGATGCTTCAACAGACGACACTTTAAACAAAGCGAAAAAGTTTGCTTCTGAAAAAGTCAGTATTATTTCTCATGAAGTGAATAAGGGTAAGGCTGCTGCTCTTAATACAGGTATTGCTGAGGTAGATACAGATTACATGGTTGTCCAGGATGCTGATTCTAAAATTGATTCGGAGCTTCTCTACAAGGCTGTAGGAAAGATGGAAAGAGACAGTAAACTTGGAGCGGTAATTGCTGCTATTAAGCCTTTGAAGGCGGATAATTTTGTTAGAAAGCTTCAAACTGTAGAGTACCAGTTAACTAATTTCTACAGAATGTTGATGACCGAAATAAATACATTAAACGTAACTCCTGGAGCATTTTCAATATACCGTACAGAAAATGTTAAAGATGTAGGAGGCTTTGATGAAGGCAACATAACTGAAGACCTAGAAATGGCATTCAAGCTACGAAAAGATGGTAAGTTGTTTGAAATGATATACTTTAATACGTCTTACACTGATTTTCCATCTACTTTAAAGGCCTTATACAATCAGAGGGTCAGATGGGCTAGAGGATTTATATACAACGGATGGAAGTACAAAGAAATGTTTTTTAACCGGAAATACGGTTATTTCGGGACTGTACAGCTTCCAATGCTTGTTCTAATGCCGGCACTAATTGTCACTTCTTTTGGAATGGTAATTACAGGAATCTCACAATCCATATTCAATTTTTTAGTTAGAACTTCTGCCATAGGTTTTCAAATCCCTGAATTTACTATTGAAAGTCTTTATCTTTCTTTTTTAGCGGCGAACGTTAAAGTTTATCTTCCTTTACTGTTGAGTTTGATTTTAGTTGCATTTATCATAAAGAAGGCGTATAATTATAGCGGTGAGAGGCCTAAAAATATTCCTGCACTGTTATTCTACTTCTTTGCTTACTTTTTACTTCAGTCAGGGTTCTGGGTGGCAGCGCTTTTAAAAGAAGTAACTCGCAGTAAGAAAGTATGGACCTAGTCCAAGAATCAATAATTAAAGCCACTGTAGTAACCGTACTACTCCTAAGTTTAGGAGTACTGGTAGGTCTTCAGATGGATGACTTAAGGCAGGACCATCTTTCAGAAGAGCTTAGACAGTCAAATCTAGAAACGGAAACATTCTCAGTACTTGATGACTATGTCCAAAGATCTGATCAAAACCATTGCCAGTTAATGGAAGTTCAGATCCCAATTATAGGGGAAAGAAGCGGAGAATTAGGCTCGGAGCTGGAACGTTTTGAAGCCCAAAATATAGGGAGCGACAGAGAGTACAGATACATTAGAGACAGATACTACAACAATCAATTAAGGCTTTACATGGCTTTAAACAGTTACAAAGAACGCTGTGATGGAACAAACCAAACAACAATACTATACTTCTTTGACAGCTCCACGGAAAGCGAGAGACAAGGCGCAGTACTGAATGAGGTAGTGCAAGAGAGAAATGTACAAGTATTCAGCTTCAACGCAGAAGTTGACGATTCACTAATTGTCGATGTAGTAACTCAAGACTTCAACGTAACACAGTATCCTACAATAATAGTAAATGATGAGGAAAAATTTGAAGGCTTTATCTCAGAAGGAGAACTAAAATTTGACATTATAAACAATAATGAAAACAGTACAGAATAAAATTTTTTCTAGTACAAAAAAACTCCTACATTAATTCTTTATCTAAATCCACTCTGTTACTCCGCCCCTCTTTCTCCTTATTCACTAGATCTAGTTCCTCCAGCTCTGAAATAAGGCCTGAAATCTTTGCTTTAGAGTACTCTGAATTATTTACAATATCTTTTTGTAGCATTGCGCCTTCATTCTCTTTAAGCATCTCTACGATTGATTTTTGATCTTCAGTTAAAGAATCAAAAACATTAGAGGCCTTAGAATCCGTTTTATATCTCAAGTAAAACCTTGCAAATCCTGCTACCAGCAAAATCATTACCAATGCTATAATTGCGTTTCTGTAATCTGTGTTAAGATCTTCGTATACTATCTGGAATGAAAGAGGAGGGCCTGTTATACTGGGGCTTTGCTCCCATGCTACATGTATTCTGCGTCCTTCACTGCCTACTTCCCCAAATTCAGGGTCTACTACAGGTATTGAGGCCTCTTCCTGGTTAAGTAAGGCTGTTCCTTGAGGTAGAATTACTTTTAATCTGTGGCTTTCTGTAGTTCTGTAAATATTCTGTGTATAACGGAATACGTTAGCATCATTCTGGCTATTTACAAGGCCTGAGGTGCTGTAACTGAGGAACATTTCAACATTTTCGTAATTATCAGTTATGCATGATATCTCTCCTCCTGGCTCCAGGTTTGTGAACTCGCATTCAGCTTCCTCCTCTTCTATCTCAACATAGTATTCATGTACGGGGTTATGTGTGACAATATATGTTATACGGTCAGAAGTAACTTCTTCAAATAGAATATTTTTCTCGACAGTTTCGTCTTCTAAATCTATTGTAACGTTTTCGCTCTGTATACTTGTTGCTGCTCCTAAGGATACAAACGCCATTAGGCCTATAAGCAGTACAGTTTTTCTCATTTCTGAAAGATTATTTTTGCGCATTATCGGTTTTTGAGACCAGCATCCCGCCTACACCCATTTCTGCGTAACGCCTCATTATATCAGCTACGTCTTGAAGTGTTTCCTGTCCTTCCTTTAGACTTAGCTCGTAATAATCGGGTTCCTCTAACTGGATGTATGTTGGACCATAATTTATGACCAATGCTATTGCTTCTTCGAAGCTTGAGGCCTCTACTACTACTTCTGCTACCTGTGAATAACCTTCTTCTAGGCTTTCATGAGGGTTTTCAACCTTTTCAATTTCTTCCAAAGTCTCTTCTTGTATTTCAGCTTCCGGTTCGTTACTGAGCTTCTCTAAATGTTCTTCTAATGATCCTTTTACTGCTTCCTCTGAGGCGGCTACTGCTTCAAATATCATCCAAAGTTTAAGTCCCATAATTAAATTTTATACGTGATCAAGCTTAAAGCTTTGAACTGTCCGAAGGGATTAAAACCGAACAAAATCAATTAAACTGTGTGGATTTAAAACAGAAGATCCGGGAAATAGAGTATCAGTACTGGCTGGATAAAACTGAGTTCGGAAAAGTCCTGATAATCGCAAGTCTTTCAATCTTAGTAGTTTCTATTCATGCTATTTACACTGTTAACAATGCTGTTGAACAGGCCTCAGAATCAAATGAGAGAATGCAGAGCACTGCCGTGCTCGTTGGATCTGATGCCTTCCAGAACAGTATGGAAAACTTTGCTGATACCGGTGCTACTATTGGAGGCGAACCTGTTTCTGAAGTAGTTTCAGATTTACAGTACGCATCTGAGTCAGTTCAACAGGTTGAACAGCTTTCAGAAGACCTAGAGCAGGCCCGCACAACTTATCAATGGACGGTTTTATTAGGGATATTAGGCCTAGTTGCTGGAATTACAGCCATATACATCTAAAAACTTCAACTGATAAAGATATTATATGAGGAAAGCTGCTCTTTTGATTTTGGTCCTAGTTTTTACAGGCACTGTTCTTTCAGCGGATTTGACGGTAGAAATACTTGATGAAGAGAACAATCTCCAGAACGCAGATCAGACCTTGACACAGAATGGTGAAGTTGTTGATGGCCAGGAAGACACGACTGTGATCAATACAACTGTTAATCCAGGGGAAAGCTACAATATAACGCAGTCAGTATCAGGCCTAGATTTAGAGATCAGAAATTTTTCAATTAATGAAGATTTTGATTTCAGGCCTCGAGTCTTTGAAAAAGAAACACCTAAAGGTGAACAGTTCTTAACTAATCTGGATACTTTTTATTTTGTGAACCAGAGTTTCTCATTTGAATCTGCTTTAATCGATACAGGTAAAAACGAAGCACCAGATAGTATCGCAAGATGTACAGATTTCGATAACAGTTTAGAATGTAACAACTGGGAGATTAACTCAACAGAGGACTTCAGTGATAACAGTCCTCTGGATTCTGAAACCTATCAGTATGAAGTTACAGAGTTCTCGGCCTACAGCTCAGGTGGCGAAGCCCCGCTACCAGAAATAAACAGTATTGAAATATTTGATGTAACCGGAGAGGATCAAAGAACTGGAGGAACGTTGGTTGATGAAGGCCTCAACAAGACCTTTGAGGTATTTCAGGAGGACTCAACTCTTTACAGATTCGAATTTGATGTTTCTAATGAAGGATCTAAGGAATGGGCATTGACTTCAGATGACGTGCTTGAGCATTCAGGCCTTAACAGTTCTTGGACGGTTGAAGATATATACTATGTTTTAGATGGTAATGATAATGATGGCGGCGAGTTTTCAAATGGAGTAGTGGAGTGGAATACAGGTAATGGCGGAACTTTAGATCTAGGAAAAAGTCTGTCAGCCGAGTATGTAGTTAATATTTCACAGAGTTCAACATCAAGTTACAGTCAGGAGTTTAATGCAGAGACTACTGAAGGGACATTTGACAGCGATCTACATGAACTGAAAGTAAATATTTTAGGGGATTTGCTGGCTACTTTAGATAGGCCTGAAAATGAAAGTATTGTGCAGAATAATAGAGAGTTTGTTTTGAACGGCAGTATTGATTGTGAAAATGGGGACTGCGGTGAAATAACTTCAACGCCTAGGAGAAACAGTACAGAAGGCCAGATCAGTTTTACAGATGAGTTTTTTGAGGTGACAGATAGTTCTAATGCAGATTGTGGAGAGCTATTGGAAGATGAAAGCTGTGATATTGAATGGCTGGTTAATGCTACAGGGGAGGAAAATACTTTTCATGAACTAGATTTTGAGGCGTCCTCAAGTTTTGAAGAAGTAGGAAGCGCTGAAACGGATAATTCGATTGTTGAGATTCAGGATATTCTTTTAATTGACTTGGACTGGAATACTGTTGATTTTGGGCTTCTTGATCCTGGAGATACTGATAGGCCTGCAGAAGGCAACGCTGGAGGATACAATTTAACTGTAGAAGAGGAGAGTAACAGTATTGATAATCTATGGTTGAAGGGATCTAACCTAATACATGAGGAAGATGAAAGCTATGAGATAGGTATAGGAAACATGAGTTATAACGACACTGTTAATGACCTGGAAAATACTACAGATATTACTGAAAATTATTCGCTAGTTGATACTGACTTGGCTCCTGGAGCAATGAAAACCTTCTACTACTGGCTGGACGTACCTCTTGGAATTCTTAGAGGAGGTTACACTGGCACAATAACGTTCAAAGCCAATCAAACCATACAATGAAAAAAACTGTTCTACTCTTTCTGCTAACTGTATCAATGGTTTTTGCTGTATCAGCATCTATAGGAACTTTCACAGGTGAAACAGTGAATGAAGGCCCTGAAGCAGAGTACTTCGTTGGGTTAGCTTCTGATCAGAATCTTACAGTTGAATTAGAAATCCCTGAGATAGAAGGCCTGAACATAAGTTATAATGAAAAAACAGAGTTTAAACCGGGTGAAGCAGACCAAGTCTACCAGAGAGGCCAAGAAACTCTACCTGTACAGCAGTACAGTATTATAGTTGAGTCTGAAGACGTTACTGAAGAAAGCTATAGTTTCCCGGTAACTTTTAGAGCGTATTCCGAAGAAGATAGGGAAGGTACAAGGCCTTATGTAATTCATGAGAGAGAGTACAGTTTTAATTTTGTAACCGATTTATCCCCAAGCTATGGATGGGATGGAAGCTTGATAGGAGATGAAGATAATGATATTGACGAAACTGAAGAATCTGTTAATCAGAGCGGGGAGGAGCTTGATCTTGATGATGAGTCGGAAAGTTCTTTAACTGAGGGAAACCAAACAGTTGACGGGGAGGAAGAGGAGAGCTCTACTGACAGGACAACACTGATTCTGCTTGTTTTAATCCTGTTATTGGCGCTCTATATACTAAAAGAGGCCTTTACATGAAAAAGCTTGGTTCGGTAGCTGTAACAGTTTTCATAGTTATAGGTTTAACGATGCCGCCAGCCCTAGCCCAGAATTCAGGGGATACAGATGTTTCGGTTTCGGTAGATAGAGTTTGTTCTACCTCTGCTTATAATTACCGTTTTAATGGTGCTACGTTCTCCGATGACTTACAGACTGAGATTGTTGGGTTAAATACTACGGGGAACTTTGAATATACGCCTGTAAACCAGGGGGAAATGAGTTTCTCTAACTTCAATATTTCTATTTACCGTACTTCTGAAATAGAAGCTGAGCTTGATGACGGTAACGAAACTGACGATGACACAAACGGTAATGAGACTGAAGATGACAATGGTGATATAGAGAATTCTGATATTGAAGTACAGGATGTAAATGAGACAGATAGAGAGTACATTGATCTCAGTGATCAACCTTCAAACTACAGTAAAAACTATTTGATGAACTCAAGTAACAGTAATACTAGGCAGGACTTAACCCGTTTATTCCCTGATAACGAGAATGAAACCGAAAATAAGCATTTTGTCAGGCCTTTTAGACATAATACTACGGAGGAAATAAGAGAAAGTCATCAAAACTCGGAGCTTATTGGCTATAATTCGAGCTGGGAGCCTTTAATCCATGTTCCTAGAATGCCAACATTTAACGCTAACTACAATCCTGGGGAGTATACTGCAGAACTTGATATGACTTACCGCTGTGAGTTCAGTCCTAGAGAAGCCTCTACTTTCAATGTGGAAGGGTTTGATGAGTCGTTTAACAGGCCTGAGTTCGATGATTTGATTGAGGAAGAAGATATTGATATTTCAAATGATGTTAGTATTGATGGCTTGAATGTTTCTGATTACGATAATTCTCAGAGTCTGTACTATGCTGTAACTCATGAAGAGGATCGTATGTTGGAGACAGATTTTGCAATTCTTGATTTGGAGGGTGAAGGAGTTATCCCTGATGATGTCGGTGAAGATGATGATGTAGATCAAGAGGTCGAGACTGATGCAGAGGAGCCTGATGAAGCAGATACAGAGTTTGATGTGGATGCTGATGAACCTTTAGATGAAGCAGATGAAAGGGAAGGAGATGACTCGGAGTTCCCTGGTGAAACAGAAGTACCAGATCCTCAGCCTGAGCCAGACCCGGACCCTCAACCATTACTTAGCTTGAGTATAATGCCTTTAAATTCAACCTATGAGGCGCCGAGAGGCAGATTCACAGAGATTGGTTTGGAAGTGGAGAACATCGGTCTGGAACCGGTAAATGATTTAGAACTGGAGCCTCGGTTCTCTGAAGCTATGGATTGGGAGGCACAGATAGGGAATATTGATAGTTTAGACGTTGAAGAATCTGTTAATAGCTCTGTATACGTCAATCCTAGTGAATCAGTGGATCCAGGCCTCTACCAGGTACCAGTTTACGGTTCTAATCCTGAGGGAGATATTGCGCTTCAGTATGTGAACGTTGAAGTAACTGAAGACATTTTCCAAGGTGTGCTGAACATTGAGGAAGCACCTAGAGACGTCCGTTTTGAGCAAGGCGGGAACTATACACTACCTCTTATTCTAAGTAATAATGGTGAAACTGAGGTTGAGAATGTTCAGATTGAACTGAATAATTATGAGGCCTGTGGAACTTATAGTGTTGATCCTATTGATAACATTGAGCCAGGTTCTGATGTTTCAGCTACTATTCAGTTTCAGGCAGGTAATGATTTAGAGGAGTGTTCGGCGACTATAATTGCTTCTTCAGATTCAGGTGATTTGGCTTTCTCAGAGTTAAATATTGATGTTAGAGAAGAAATAGGTTTTGTCCCTGAAGAGTTCAGAGTTCCGATTGTGGCATCTCTCTGGACTTTAATGTTACTGGCTTATGCAGTCTTAACTAAGAAATACGGTGTACATAATATGACGGTCAAAGTACCGTTAGTTCTTTTAGTTGTAGGTGAGGCCTTTATCATAATTTATCTTTCCTCAACTTACTATAATTTGGCGCCTCCAGGCCTCCTACCATTTTAGTAAAGAGGATTTTTTTAGCTTAGTTTAGTGAGGACTTTTTCACACGTGTCTATTACTTCATCGCTGTTGTTGACCTGGAGTTTCCCTGTATACTGTTCTCTATGCATTTGCAGGAAGAATTCTGCAAGATCATGCATATTTTCATCTTCAGTAGGCATGTTTTCTGCTAATTCTTTGTATGTCATTTCTCTTTCTATACCTAGGTTGTTTTCTAAAAATCCTTTCATTATGTGAGATGTTTTGATGGCTGCTTCTTCATCATCAAGCTCTCTGTACTGGTCTAGTATTTCACTTACTTTATCGGAATTAATTCTGCCATCGGAGTCGCCGCTTTTTTTGCTTCTTTTGAGTTTGGATCGAATGTTATCTTTCATATCTTCGATTTTCTCTTTAGTTGACTTACTGTCGTCTTCTTCATCGCCGTCATCTTCCCACCTGACGGCACCCATAAGCATTTCCAAGTCTTCTTCTGCCTCTTCACGCATCTCCTCGTGCTCTTCCTTGGACTCCTCTTTTTTATCGAGGCTTTCAGCTATCTTCTCCAAGTCTTTTGTCGAAGACTCTCTGAGGTCATCTTCTTCCATACCTTCATCCATCAAATCATCAATCAGTTCTTCCCTGTGATCCTTCTCAGACTTAATCTTTTGAAGATCTTTGAGCGAAAACTGTTCTAACTTCTCTTCACTCATATCAAGGCCTAAATCTTCTACAATCTCATGCTTTAATTTTTCATCAGATTTCTCATCTTCTTTAGATGCTTCTTCATCTTCCTCATCTTTATCTGAGGTCTCATCTTCTTTTTCGGACTTTTCATTCTCATCATCATTTTCTGGTTCTTCATCAGATTCTTCCTGGTCTTTGTCTGGGCTCTCTAAATCTTCCTCTTCTGGTTCTTCTTGACTTCCTTCAGACTCTTCTTCATCTGCTTCAACTTCTTCTTCAAGCTTATCTTCTTTCTCGCTTTCTTCACCATCTTCCTCCTCTTCTTCCTCATTATTTTCACTAACCTCGTCTTTTTCCAGGCCTTTATCCTTTCTAACATGCTCAAGATCGGACTTCAATTTCTCTAAATCCTCTTTAGCCTCTTCAACATCCTGACCAATCCGTCTCTTCTCAATTTTTTTCTCAAGAAAACTCTTAGCAGTTTTACGGTCCTTAACCCGTTCCTCAGCATTTAAAACATGTTCAAGCTGCTCAGCCGTTAAAGGATTTTCATTTACATACTCCTTTAACTCATCAACCGTCCCACCAACCAAATCAATTAATTTATCTTGGTTAATACTGATATTTTCCTCTTCAAAATGTTCAATATCTTCAACACGTTCAATCTCATTTAAAACATCTTTAAGTTCGCCTACATCTTCATCTGCTAGGCCTAAGTATGCTCCAACGTTTTCAAATGTGATCTGCTCATCAATAAAATCCAGTACTTCTTCCCTGTCTTTACCTGAACTCTCCGCTTCTTTCAAAGCCCGTAAATCGTTTAAAGTTAAATCCATTTCAAGGACTTTTGACCTAAATTCACTGCTACTGCCGGTTGTAAGCTCCGAAATCTTACCTATACTAAGTTTCCTATCAGGCATAACCAACAATTGGGAGGCCTTAAATAATACTTTACGGTATAACTTCCAAATCCGTGCTCCTGTAAACAGCATCTAAAATCAGTAAAACACCTGCCAACAAAATAAAGTAACGAGAAATATCAGTCTCTACCTCCTGCTCCTCCAACTCTATAAAAGCAGCTTCCAAACCATCACGGCTAGTAACAAAAGAGGCCTCACCATCGGTTTGATTAGCAAGTAAAAGAAGTTCATCCTGATTCAAATTAGGGAAACTGGCTCTAGTCGCTTCCTCTCCCTGTATTAGTCCTTCTTCGTCTTCATCCTCTACATCAGCCTCACCAATACCAATAGGATTAATCGTAACATTATGTCGAGAAGCAAATTCAGCGGCCTCCTCAATACTCTGACCCCTATTATTTGTACCATCAGTCACTAAAACAACTGACTTATTTTTCTCGGAAGATAAAAGCATTGAAGCACTACTGGCTACAGCATCACCCGTAGCAGTACCAGGAACCTCACCCATCTCAACTTCATCGATACCTGCCCTTATCAACGACAAATCATTATTCAAACCTTGTTCCTCAATAACATCCCCTGAATAGCTTATAAGGCCTACCTGGCTTGAATTACCGAGCTCACCTACAAAGTCCCTTGAAATATCTTTAGCTGCTTCAAAACGGTTAGGCTCAACATCACCTGTAAACATTGAAGCAGAAGTATCCAACGTAATAACAAAATCTGTTTCAGCACCCTGCACCTCTTGAACAAGCACAGGACTAGAAAGGCCTATGAGTAACGCAGAAATCGCCAATACACGTGTAACTGCAAGTAAAAGATCAGCACGAAGTATATTACCTCCAGCCACTTTCTGTAAGGTTTCATAATTACCAAACTTCATAGTCCGTTCTTTCTTCTTAGTATAACCATACATGAAAACAAGCAGTACCAGGCCTGTCATAAGAAGTAAGATGTTTGCGTACTGATCTGTGAAGATAAGTCTCACCATTCATCACCTTCCTCATCAATGTACTGCGCGAACTTCCCTGAGAAGTTTTCTCTTGTATCAACCCTGATAACTGAAGCCCCAGAAGCTTCAATCTTGTTAATAGTTTTCTGTTCTTCCTCTTTGACTTTCTCCTCAAACTCTTCCCTGATTTTTGAGGTATTAGCAACTAACTGGCCGTTACCAGAAATATCCTCGAACCTGAAATTACCTGCATCCGGTAACTTGGTATCTCTAAGATCTCGAACCATTATATTCAAAACATGCCGGAACTTCTTCGAACTAACCAACATCTTAGACTTCCAATCACCTTCTACACTTAGAAAATCCGATATCAGGAAAATCGAAGTATTCTCCTTAATCTGTCCCACAACACTGTCTAAAGCATGCTCCAAGTTAAAGTCGCCCCCATAATTATCGAAACGAGTAACTTCTGTCAAAATTTTCTGATACTGTGCCTGCCCACCATCCGGCAACATAACAAGCTCATCATCACCGTAAATACCGAACCCTACATTAATACCCATATCAATTGAGGCATAGGCAATCGCTGCAGCAACAATAGCAGCATACTCAGACTTCAGTTTATCCGCGGTCCCAAACATCATAGAATCAGATGCATCCACAATCACAAACACATCTAAATCCTTCTCCTCCTCATACTCCTTCACATACAAGTCATCTCCCGTAGCGGAGTTCTTCCAGTCTATACGTGATGCATCATCACTAGTCTGATACTGCCTAAGATCCGAGAACTCAATACCTGAGGCCTGGAACTGTTCCTTATACTTCATAGCAAACATAAAGGTATCGGCTACCTTCTTCACCTCGGTATCAACCTTCTGCGTCAAATCATCTTTTCCAAAGAAGTCCTCAGGTTTCACATTACTCATAAAATTTAAATCGTAGGCCTTGAATAAAAAATGAATCTGCTAAGCAGTCACGGTTTGTGAGGGAACATTCACACCTATACTTTCCTTCACTTTTTGCCCTTCTTTTTCAGCGACAAACTGAAGGGTTATAACAACAAAATCGCCTGATCTGATTACCTTGATCTCTGCGTCAAGAATATTTCCAAGAGTCTCTTTTGAAAATTCTTCTCCAGTAAAATCTGAGATAAACTCTGAAGCGTTTAAGACTTCTACCCCAGCCACTTTATTATCGGCTGAAAACTCTATGTACATATTACCTATTTCCAGACTATCCTGAACTATTCTCCCTTCATTAAGGTACAAGATGTCCTGTTCAGAGTCATATGACAGTTTTCTTTCCATTATCCTATAATTTTTGATTTTTCTTTCTTGGTTTTATTTATTATGTGTGCTGTGACTATGTATACCTTCTCACTGGAAACTGATAAAACTATTTTCAAGAAATATTTGAAGATTTATCAAATAAAACCTCATATTTCTCTCTGACATGATTATCTGGTGCATAACTGAACTCTACTAGATCCTTTGGGTCTTCTATATATTCACGAATTAATTCCTTGGAAATATTCTTCCTATAAGGCAGTCTATCCTTTTCAAAATGTTTCGTGTACTCTAGTTTAAGACCTGAGATCATATTTTTGAAGGTTTTCTCATTCTTCACTGGATGGCCCCGTTCCAATATATCACCTTACAGGTACGCGGTTAACAATGTTCTCAATAACGTCCTCAACCTCTATACCTTCAGCCTCTCCCTCATAGTTAAGCATAATTCTGTGAATGAAAACCTCTTCTACAACAGCTCTAATATCTTCAGGAGTTACATAATGGCGCTCATCATACAATGCGTGAGCTCTCCCAGCTAAAGCAAGGTTAATACTCGCTCTCGGCGTACATCCCCACTCAATATACTCCTCATACTCAAGATCATAATCCGCAGGATTCCTCGAAGCATCAACAAGGTCGACAATATACTCCTTAATCTCCTGCCTAACCGTAACCTGTTTAGCAAACTCCTGCAAATCCTTAACATCCTGAGCAGTTACAACCTCATTAACATTGAAATCCTCATCATCCATAATATTCGCGTTCATATCGATAATCTTCTGCTCATTCTTCTTCTTCGGATAAGGCAAATAAATCTTGAACAGGAAACGATCAATCTGTGCCTCAGGCAGCGGATAAGTGTTGTGATTTATTCCGCACGCCCCTGTTCCAGCGACATAATTATGTGTATTAGGAACGCTTAGGCCTATTACAGAGTCTTTGTAATCTTTCTCAATTTCAATATTCTTTATCGGATCATAGAATACATCGCTATCCACCATTTTTTCTAAATGTTGGATGATTTGCTCGGCCTTTTCCAGTCTTACTTCCTTTTCTCTTTCAATGAATTCCTCTGCCTCGACTTCTTCTGTTTCTTCTTGATAGGCCTGCCACACTCTGTGCT
>LKMQ01000003.1 GCA_001564145.1 Nanohaloarchaea archaeon B1-Br10_U2g29 | reverse complement strand
TTTTTGAGTTTTCGCGGTCGGTCGCTGGTCCACCAATCGGACCAAGACTTCATCCCGCTTTACTCTGCCAGAAATCTAATAATTTTGGAGAACTTAGCCTTGGCCTTTTGGTTATAGTTGGTTCTCACCAGAGCCAGATGCATTGACATGTTTCCGGTGAACCAGTTAGTAGTATTTACCAAGGCCATCTTCTATTGGATAATTGCCGACCCGTCCTTAAATATCTTTACATTGTATTAAGCTGAAAAACCTCTAAAAGTCTTCTATTCTCTAAATAAAGTATGGAGAGCCCCGAAAAAGAAATAAATGGAGAAGTAGCGCTTGCAGTACCACAGTTTGAAGAAAAATTTCTTCTACTCAAAAGAAGCGAACAGAACTCTAGTCCGGGGGAATGGGTGTTCCCTGGAGGGAAAATCGAAGATGGTGAAAACCCGAGAGAAGCAGCAAAAAGAGAACTGAAAGAAGAGACAGGCCCCAATTACATTGGCGAAGGCGAGCTAGGCTACTGGAAAATCTATCCATTTCATCTAAAAGTTCAGGAGAAAGAGGTCGAACTAGATTATGAGCATTCAGATTTCAAGTGGTTGAGTCTGAAAGAGCTCGAGAACCATGAAAGTATGGGCCAGCTCAAATCATTGAAGGCCTTGAATCT
The DNA here is from genome assembly GCA_001564145.1 of Nanohaloarchaea archaeon B1-Br10_U2g29. Lineage (GTDB taxonomy): Archaea > Nanohalarchaeota > Nanosalinia > Nanosalinales > Nanosalinaceae > B1-Br10-U2g21. Next base: position 31,961 of record LKMQ01000003.1, on the reverse strand, counting down.
TATTTGAGGTGTGGTCTGTAAATCTCGTTGTCTAATCTCTTCACAATTATTTCTGTTAGTTCTTGAAGATTGACTGCATCGTACTGGTTGTACTTGACAAGCTTTTCTAAGGCGTTTTCGTTACCGTTTTTCTCATACTTTTTCCAGAGTCTTACTGCTTCTCTACCATCGATATCCTCTAACTCTCTCTGAATCTGGAGCTGTTTTTCAATCTTTTTTAAACCACCTGATAGGCCTATTCTTTTCGCAGGGTACATTAAGTCGATGTGAGGTGTTTGAATATTTAGATCAAAATTTTTCTCCAGGAAAGGTGCGTCGAACCGTTTCCCGTTGAAAGATACAAGCAGTTTTGATTCGAATAACTCTTCTTCCAGTCTTTCTCTAGTCAAGTCTTGGCCTCGAATCAAGGTTTTAGATTCTCCAGCCCGGTAGAAGCTCACAGTTGTAGTCTTATTTCTTTCAGGTGATAATCCGGTTGTCTCTATGTCGAAGAAGCAGGCCTGCTCTGAGAAGTTTTCGTAAATTCTCCATAAGGACTGTGAAGGGAATTTTTCCTTAAAATAAATTGAGTTCCCGACCTCTAAGTTTTTTTCGGCTTTCTCCAGTTCCTGTTTTTTGCTGTCGCTCAGTTTTCCGCTGTCCTTTACGTGGTCCCAGTGTGTTAGGCCTTGTTTCCAGTATTTTTTCTCTGTTTTTTCGCCTATACCGGGAATATGAATAAATGAGTTTTCTGCTTTCATGAAAGAAAAATAGAAGGGGAGGGGTTAAAAAGTCTTCCAGAAATTTATCTGGAAGTTCTAACGTCTACAGCCTGAACTGTCTTTCTGCCTGCGTGCTCTGCGTACTGCTTTGCATCACGGGCTCTGTCTTCTGCATGAGCTTCTAGTTCGTCTCTTAGTTCTTCTACTGCATCTTCTGATACTCTTGCTGCTCCAGACTGCTTAACGATTCTTTTTACAGGTGCTAGTGGTAATTCTGCCATTATTAAATTTGTCACCTCCTTTATGATGTATTATTAACTTATTATATGGCTATGTATAAAAGTCTTTTGTCTTTAGAACAGTTGAAAACATGTATGGCCTAAGTAAAATTCAGTAAAGTTAATTAGTACCAGCTGCCTCACCTAAAATAACGAAACTAAAATAGAAAAGAAAACTGAAAGCTATTAATGTGTTCTTAAAGTTCAGAAAGTTAAATTGTCTTTAACTCGACTTCAAAACTTTCTTCCACTTCCAATACGCCGTATTGGCCTTCACACACAGGCCCCGGATTCACCATTAAAGTATTGCCAAGCGTATCAGTTCCATAAGACTCATGAATGTGGCCTGTTAACAAGAAGTCAAAATCTTTTTCTTCTAAAAGAGCTCTGACTTCCTCGCTCCCCACATGGTTTCCTTCAGCAATATCTAGCTTGGTATCTTTCGGTGGCTGGTGAATTACTGCTGCTTTCAGGCCTGAACTCATTCTACCATGCAAAACTTCGAGCGATTCTCTGATCTCACTTCCTGAAGGTTCAAATGGAGTTCCAAAAGGCGTCTGACCTCCTCCAAATCCTACTACATCGAAGCTTTGGAAGCTTGCTATTTTCTTGTGGATATTCATTTTTCTATCTATTAATGTTCTTACACATTTTTCTTCAGAGTCTATGTTTCCGGGAACTGCTTTTACTAGGCCTGTATTATCTTCTAAAGTATCCAGTATTTCGTCCAGTTTTCCTTGATAGTTTTCAAATTCTTTGGCATCGCTTATGTCTCCGGCACATAGAACTCCATCAAATTCTTCTCTTGAAAGGATTTTCTCCAAGTTTTCGTTATTTCCATGAATATCTGTTAACAGAAGTACTCTCATACCAAAGTTTTTGATTATTTCCAGTAATAAATCCCTTTTCAACTAAATAAATGTTATGCAGATTCAGGTCTTTGATGCAGAGTACAAAACCGGTCCATTAAAACTTATCCTGTACGGAAAAAACAGGGAAGGTGTCTACAAACTAGTGGACACAGAATTTAGGCCTTACTTTTATGCGATGCCGACAGACTTAGAAAGTTTGAAAGATGATTTGGAAGGAGCCAATTTTGAATCGGATAAAGGAAAAAAGCTCAATATAACAGATACAGAGATAGAGGAGAAAAAGTACGGTCAGGAAACAGTTAAGGTATTGAAAATTGAGACTGATATTCCTGCAAATGTTCCAAAACTGAAGAACGAACTCTGGGATCTTGAATCAGTTAGAAGATGTCTTGAGTTTGACATCCCTTTTTATAGAAGATATTTGATTGATAAAGGGATCAGGCCTGGAAAATGGATAGAGGTAGAAGGAAAAGAGCAAAGTTCGGATAGTTTTGAGTCAGAAATAATAGTTGAAGAAATAAGGCCTAGTATAGAAGGCAAGAATGATCTTGATTGGAATTCTATGGCCTTTGATTTAGAAGTTATAGATGATAGGATTGTAATGGCTTCTTTCAGGTCTGAGGGCTTTAGAAGGCTTTTGTCTGTTAAAGATATAGATCTGGATTTCGTTGAGGTGGTTGAGGATGAAAGAGAGCTTTTGGAAAGATTTATTGAGATTGTAGAGGGGGAAAATGTCGATATTTTAACAGGTTATAATACGGATGAGTATGATTTCCCGGAGTTGAGAGAGGCCGCTAATAGACATAATGTAGAGCTTTCACTGGGTAGAAACGGTGAAAGGATGAAGTTCAACAGACGCGGGAGATTCAAAGGCGCGAGAATTAAAGCTCGAATGCATTTAGATTTATACCCGTTTGTAACTCATATTTTGGCGCCAGGAATCGACAGTGAGACATTAGATTTAGATTCTGTTGCTGAAGAGATGTTAGGCCTGAACAAAGACGATTTGTCTTGGAGCGAAATGAAAGAAATCTGGGAGACCGAAGATGATTTGGAGAAGTTCGCGAAGTATGCGATGAAAGACGCCGATATAACTTTCAAACTTGGTAATGAGATTACCCCGCAGATGCTTGAGCTTTCAAGAATCACGGGTTTGATTCCTTTTGACTCTTCAAGGCTTACCTATGGCCAGCTCACAGAGAACTACTTGATCCGGGAGGCCTACAACAGAGGTATGTTGACACGTAACAGGCCTTCGCAGCAGAAGAGAAGTAAACGCGACAGAGAACAAGCCTATCAAGGTGGATTTGTTTACACGCCTGAAGAAGGCCTTTACGAAGACGTCGCAGTTTTCGACTTTCGCTCACTTTATCCAACTGTAATGGTTGCTCATAATATTTCTCCAGATACTTTGAATGTAGAGTCTTGTGAAGACAGTTTTGAGTTAGATGAGTTTGATTACAGTTTTTGCCAGGATGAACAAGGTTTCTTCCCCGAACTGGTTGAAGATTTAGTAAGCTCCCGTTATGAATTAAAGAAAGAGATGAAAGAGTTAGAGCAAGGTTCTCAGAAGTATAAAAATATTTACAACCGGCAGCAGGCCCAGAAAATCTTGGCCAACTCTTTCTATGGGTATTTAGGATACAGTGGTGCCCGTTGGTACTCCAGAGAGTCTGCTGAAGCTACAACATATCTTGGGAGAGAGTATATACAGGACTCTATTGAAATTGCAGAAGAAATGGGATATGAAATGGTATACGGTGACACTGACTCAGTGATGCTTAGAAAAGAAAACCTGAGAGAAGATATGGATGAATTCCTGGATGAAGTCAATTCGATGCTTCCAGAGTTCATGGAGCTAGAGTTTGAAGGCTTCTTCAAAAGAGGATTCTTCACTTCTAAGGAATCAGGTGAAGGCGCAAAGAAAAAATACGCATTAATAGACGAAGAAGGAGGTCTAAAAATCACAGGTTTTGAACAAGTCAGAAGAGACTGGAGTCCGATAGCTAAAAAGACACAGGAAGAAGTACTGAGAAAGGTTTTGGAAGATAATGTTGATGAAGCCGTAGAGATAGTTGAAGATACAATTGAGGCCTTGAGAACAGGTGAAGTAGATGTTGAGGAACTGAAAATTTACACTACTTTGACGAAACCGCCTGAAGAGTACGGTAATACTGCTCCCCATGTTGAGGCTGCAAAGAAAGCGAAGAAGAGAGGGGATAAAATCGAGCCTGAGACAACTGTAGACTATGTGATAACCCGTTCCGGTAAAAGCATATCAGGACAGGCTGAACTAACTAAATATGCAGAAAACTATGACGCAGACTACTATATCGACAACCAAGTAATACCCGTAGCAATGAGAGTACTGAAAGTATTCGGATACACAGAAGACCAGTTAAAAGGAAAAGGAAAACAGTCAGGTCTCGGCCAATTCTAAATAATTATTACTTGAAAACTTCACCAGTTCTTAACGACCATAAAACTAGATCTAAGGCCTGAATATCAATCCCTATTTCTTCAGAGAATTTTTGGACTTTTTTCTCCATTATTAGATATTCGTCCTCTTTTTTAGGAAGTTTTGAGGTCTCAAATACTTCTAAATCGTAAAGAACTGATACTGTGTGGCTTGAAAGAATCGCAAAGCTATCTCCGTAGCCAATATTTCTCAGGAAATGGGAAGCTCCTTTCCAGCTCAGGCCTTTAGTATTCTCAGCAAACCATTTCCTAGTTTTAACTAAGTTTTCAGGCCTAATCTGCGTTCTAAGTTTCAAATCAGTAGAAGGATCGTTGAAAGTAGGCTGCGAAAGCTTTTTCCTGTTATGGATGAGGTAATCTGCTTTTTTCTCTTCATACTGAACTTCTTCCTGGCTTAAAACCTGTGCTATATCTTCTTTATCTTTTTCTAGAAGGCCTCTCTGCCCTATTCTTTGGGCGGCCTCCCAGGATTTTTTAGCTGAGCTCTGTGAAGAAAAGATAACAAAAGAAAGTTCCTGGAAAAGCCGATCGTCGCTGGCTTCTCTCAGGCCTCTGAATTCTTCGAGTCTTGACTCAATTCCCTTTTTGTTATCTCTGTAATGTTGTTCTACCTTCTTTCTGTTCATAGGTAGTTCTGTTCGATAATCTCGACTAGGTTGTTCCAGTTCGATACTCTATCTCCGTTGACAAATACGGTCGGCGTCGAACTAACACCGTTGTTCCTGGCGATCTCGTTATCTCTATCTACTGCATCTGATGTCTCCTGGTTATCTATACAGCTTTCAAGCTCGCTGTAGTCTAATCCTTCAGTTGTCTCTTCAGCTAGATTTGTTAAACCTGCTGGACTGTAAGTTATCTGGCCTTGTTCATCATACAGGCCTGTATGGAAGTTCCAGAACTGCTCTTCATCTTGCTGGAAAACACACTGTGCAGCAATTGAGGCCTGTCCGTTGTTAGGCTGGAACTGAGGTAAGTTAATATCCATGTAGTAGAAATTTACTTCTCCTTCATCTATCAGCTCCATCATTTCAGGCTTCACCTGCTGTTCAAACTGCTGGCATGCAGGGCACAAGTAATCTCCAAACTCTACAACAGTAACAGGAGCGTCTTCACTTCCAAGCATAGGTTGCTCATCTAAATGTAGATCATTATAATCAATTGTTCCGCCACCAGTAAATAATCCTGCGATTGAAGGTGCTGCTAAGTAAGCTAAAGCTACTAGTACTACTCCTGCAACTCCTCTAAACATCATTTTTTTACGCCATTCCTGTTTCCCGGCCTTTTCATTCTGTTTCTTATTCAGGGCTTTCTTCGCTTTTTTCTCATCATGAGAGTTAAGGTCATCCATAAGGTTCTCTGCCCAGTACAGATGCATATCCTCTTTCGAGTCAAACTCTTTATCGCTGTATTTATCGTCTTTAACCATAACAACAGTAAATTAGGTCTTTACCCATAAAAAACAATTAGGTTACACTCAGGTATGCACACTTATATTTAGAGCGTCTTCACATGCCTCTTGGAAAGCTTCAGGAAAAGTTGGATGAGCATGGACTGTACCAATTATATCTTCTAAGTAGGCCTGCATCTCTAAAGCAAGTGTTGCTTCAGCAACCATATCAGAAGCCCGCTCTGAAATGATAGTAACGCCTAATAACTTGTTCTCTTCTGAAGCTATAACTTTTACAAAGCCTTTTCCTCCATTGGTGGTTAATGCACGGCCTGAATGCTTCATTGAGAACCTTCCGACCTTTACACCATCAAATTTTTCCTTCGCATCAGACTCAGACATTCCTACAACTGCAACTTCAGGATCAGTGTACATTACATAAGGAATATACTGAGCGTCCATGCCAGTATTTTCTCCAGCTGCTACTTCTCCAGCAACTTTACCTTCCATATAGGCCTTATGAGCTAGCATTGGTTGTCCAGCAGCATCTCCAATCACAAAGATATTTTCAGAGGCTTTCATCTGCGAATCTGTATCAATAAAACCATTTTCATTAATTTCTAGGCCTGCATTCTCTACCTCTACACTTTCTAAGTTTGATTGAGTCTCTCTCCCTACAGCAACAAGAATATAATCTCCTTCAACTTCAAGTCCATCTCCATCTTTCTCCGCATGCAGGACAGGTTTCTCCCCTTCTTCAACTTTTGAGGCCTTTGTATTAGTATAGATTTCATCATTGTAGCACTCTGAAGTCTCCTGAATATTATCGACTACTTCTTCCTCGAAGTTTGGGAGTACCCGGTCTTCTGCCTCTACAATTTTCACGTTGGCGCCGAATTTGCAGAACTTGGTAACCGCCTCCATTCCTATATAGCCTCCTCCTACCACAACTAACTCTTCAGGTACTTCATCTAGATTGAGTAGTTCTCGTGAAGAAATAACCCCATCCTTTTCAAATTCAAGGCCTGGAATCTCTATTGGCTTGCTTCCTGTAGCTATAATGCATTTTTCGAAGTTTAATTTGTCGGTTCTATGTTCTTCCTCGACTCTTACAGTTGAGCTGTCTATAAACCGGGCCTCGCCTTTCATCAACTCAACTCCAGATGATTCAAGTTTATGTCTAACACCCGCATTTAATTTCTCAATAATATCGTTTTTCCACGTCTGGATCTCATCAAAATCTAGTTCAAGATTCTCTGTATGTATGCCAAGGCTTTCCCAGTGTTCAATACTTTTCTCAAAACCTGCGGCATGAATTAATGCTTTTGCAGGGATGCAGCCCCGGTTAAGGCAAGTTCCTCCTACTGACTCTTTCTCAATAAGAGTTACATCTAAACCTTTCTGTGCGGCTCTTATTGCAGCCGAGTAACCCCCTGGGCCTCCGCCAATAACTAACAGTTCCGTACCGGTTTCAATATCTCCTACAACCATTATAGCTCAAGTATCAGTTCTCGTGGATTCTCAAGGTTTTCCTTAATTTTGTTCATAAACCTTGCGGCTTCAGCACCGTCAACAACACGGTGATCATAACTCAAAGATAATTTAACAGTATTTCTTGGAACAACTTCTCCATCGACTACTTCTGCAGTTTCCTCAATTCTACCAATACCAAGGATAGCTACTTGAGGATAGTTTATAATCGGTGTAAATGCTCTGCCTCCTATGACTCCTAGATTTGTGATTGAAAACGTACCGTTACTCATTTCATTCTTAGATAAATTACTGTTTTGCGCCTTCTCCACTTTTTCTGAGATCGATTCAGCTAACTCAACTAAGTTCTTATCATCTACTCCAGTAATTTTCGGAACTAAAAGCCCTCTCTCAGTGTCAACAGCTATATTGAAATCATAGAACTTCTTCCTGATAACCTCATTATTTTCTTCGTCAAGAACTGCGTTCAGATCAGGATGCCTCTTCAGACTCGATACTAAGGCCTTCATTATGAAAGGTAGATAAGTTATATGGGCATCGACCTCTCCCTTAACTGATTCACGTAGCTCTACAAGCTCAGTTATATCAACTTTCTCTATATGGGTAACATGAGGCGCAGTGAACCGGGACTTAGTCATTTTATCGCCAACTGCTTTTCTCATACCTGAAAGAGAAACTCGTTCGACCTCTCCATTAAACTCTTGCTGAGGATTTGAGGATTCATCATGGTTTTCAGGTTTTTTACTTTCTGAATCTTCACTGGAATCATCTTTGCTGTCTGAAGATTTTTCATTTTCTTCTCCTGCAGCATTTAATACGTCTTCACGGGTGATTTTTCCGCCTCTGCCTGATCCATTAATCATTGAAAGCTCGATGTGATGCTCTCTAGCTAGCTTTCTTACTGAAGGCGTTGCCTTAACATCTTTAGAAACATCCACAGACTTTGAGGCCTCATCACTGCTTTCAGATTCTTTAACTGTTTCTTCATCTTCAGCTGTTTGATCATTATGTTCTTCAGAATCAATTTCTTCTAAGTCTTCTAAACTAATCTTGCCTTCTACTTCTAAATCTGAAAGATCTATTCCTTCTTCACGAGCTCTCTTTCTTACTCTTGGCATAGCTAGAACATCTTCTGAAGAACTAGAACTATTTGAGGCCTTACCCTCTCTATCTTTCTTATTCTCCTTGTTGTCTTTAGATTCCTCATCGTCATATGAGCTGGCAGAAGGACTACCGCCCATCACAGCATCTACCTGATCAGAACTAGATCCATCCTCTCTATTTTCGTCATTATCTCTTTCCTCAGTTTCAGGGCTAGAAGAGTCTGAAATATCTTCTGTTTCAGTATCCGAATCAGTATCTAATATCATTATTACGTCTCCCACATTGACAGTGTCTCCTGGTGAGGCCTTTAGTTCTTTGACTTTTCCATCTGCAGGAGCAGGTATATCTACTACTGCTTTGTCTGTCTCTGCTTCCCCAACAATTTGATCTTCTTCAACCGTTTCTCCTTCGCTTACTTTCCATTCTAGGAACTGTCCTTCTGTTACTCCTTCTCCAGTGTCAGGGAATTCAAACTTCATTTTTTACTTCCTCCTAGAAATCCAGAACTCTTTCAAGGCCTTTGACTGCTCTCTTCTTGTTCGGCATGTAGAAATCTTCTAAGGTGTATAATGGATAAGGCACGTCTGGTGCTGCGACCCGTTCTACAGGCGCCTCCATATGAAGTATTGCTTCTTCCTGGATTCTAGAAGAAATTTCTGCACCCCAGCCGCCTGATTTCTGGGCCTCATGCAGTATAACTGCTCTCCCTGTTTTTTCTACTGATTCAGTTATTGTTTCTACATCCAGAGGATAGATGGTCCTCGGATCGATGATTTCAACATCTGCATCCACTTCATCAGCAGCATCTTCAGCTACTGGAACCATCGCTCCCCATGCAATTAAAGTTACATCGCTTCCTTCTCGGGCAACACGAGCTTCTTCAAGGTTGACTTCTTTGTTTTTGTCGACTTCTCCTTTGAATGCTCTGTAAGTCTTCTTAGGCTCCAAAAACACGACAGGATCATCTAACTGAATAGACTTACGTAACAAAGAGTAAGTATCCTGAGGAGTACTTGGGATTACAACGTGAAGCCCTTGCGCATGAGCATAAAAGGCCTCAGGGCTTTCTTGATGGTGTTCCAAAGCGGAGATTCCTCCTCCGTAAGGCGCTCTAACAGTAAGAGGAACATTGTAATCTCCACGGCTTCTAATCCTCATACGTGAGGCGTGCTCCTTAATCTGATGGAAAGCTAAGTAAGAGAATCCAGAGAACTGCATCTCAACTACAGGCCTAAAACCGTAAAGACTCATCCCTATAGCTGTCCCGGCAATTCCAGACTCCGCCAGAGGGCTAGAGAAGCATCTTTTCTCACCAAACTCTTCTTGAAGTCCCTCTGTAGCACGGAATACTCCTCCGTCTTCTCCGACGTCTTCTCCGTACGCTATTACTTTTTCGTCAGCCTCCATTTCATCATGTAAGGCCTCGTTTACTGCTGTAATTATGTTCATTTTCTCTGTCATTATTGGTTCACCTCTTCTCTTAGCTCTTCTTTCTCCTTTTTCAACATTTCAGGCATCTTCTCGTAGACATAATCGAATAATTCATCGAATTCAGGATCATCCATTTCCATCGCCTTTTTAGTAGCATCATCTACCATTTCTTTGGCTTCTTCCTCAAAGGCCCCAAGTTCTTCATCCCAAATTCCGTGCTCTTGAAGATATTCACGGAAACGTTTCAAAGGATCATGCTCTTTCCATTTCTCTACTTGTTCTTCATCTCTGTAACGTGTTGAATCATCACTGGTAGTATGGTCCTCTAAACGGTAAGTATCTGCTTCAATCAATACAGGCTCTCCGTTACGAGCCTTTTCCAAGGCCTCCTGAGTAGCTTTAATAACTGCTAAAATATCATTTCCATCAACCTGAATCCCTTCAATTCCATAAGCAAGTGCTTTCTGCGCAATCGTCTGAGAATTAGTCTGTCTTTCAATAGGCATAGAAATAGCAAACTTATTGTTCTGAACGAAGAAAACCGAATGCGCATCATAAACCCCTGAAAAGTTTAAGGCCTCGTGGAAGTCTCCCTCTGAAGTGCTTCCATCTCCTGTAAAACCTATTACCGCATTATCATCTTCTTCGAAGCTCATCGCCATTCCTAGGCCTGCTGTATGCAGGTTTTGGGTTCCTACTGGGATCGCTACAGGTAAAGTATTTAGGTCGGATAGGCCTTTTTGACCGTTTGCGTCTCCCATCCATCTCTGAAAAATCTGTTCTAATGGCGCGCCTCTCTGAATGAAAGCTGCGGTCTCCCTAAAGCTTGGAACCATCCAGTCATCATCTTTTAAAGCAAAAATAGCTCCAATCTGGCAGGCCTCCTGACCTTTATGAGGCGCATAAGTAGAAATTTCTCCTCTGCGCTGTAGAGAGAAGGCTTTTTCATCGAACTTTCTTGCAATCATCATTTTCTTGTAGAGTTCTCGATACTCTTCCTCCTCAATCCAGGGGAAATCCTCGTCATCTTCAGTACCCATCACTTCGATTCTCTCAATTGATCCAGAATATACTTCTTCACGAGCCATTACAATTGACAAAAGGCCTCTGATTGTATATAAAAAATGGTTTGCGACTTTTCGGTGAACTACAGAATTATAGAGATTATCTCTCTTTTAGTCAAGAATGAGTTAATTTCAACTCTCAAGATTTTAATCCATCTAAATTAAATTGTAGAGGTCAATTTCTGATATTTCACTGGAAAAATTAGTCTGTGAATGGAGACTGAGAAGTTAAAAAATTTTTAGGCTCGAGAGAATAAATCCAGTAAAAGGAGTAATAGTATTATCATCTCCTGATAAAATTAATTATAAATTATGAAATTAAATATAGTTTATATATGATGATATTTGACAACAAAAGGACTATTGCAGCGATTTTTATAATTTATCTCGCCGCTATCCCGTTTTCAATAGGTCTAGGAGACCTTCTATTAGGAATTCATAGCGGAATGGGGGTTTTATATGAAATAGATACTATCTTAGATCCTGTTGGGGGAGTTGGGCCTTCTTTTACAGCATTGGGGCTATCTATGGCTATATTTTCATCATTTATTACTGGCAAAAATAGTAATAAAGAAAATTATTGGATGCTGAGTATGGGCTCGTGAAGGCTGGTTTGTGACTTAATAGTAGGTTCATCAACCTATTAATCCCGTCAGTCTAAATTAGGATTTATGTTGGAGAAACTTTTCAGGCCTGAAAAGATCGCTGTTGTCGGGGCTTCTAGAAAAGAGGGAAAGACAGGTCATGAAGTATTCGACAATTTACATCACGGTTTTGAAGGAGAAGTAGTTCCTGTAAACCCTAATGCGGAAGAGGTTGAAGGAGTAGAGGCCTTGGATGAGATTCCTGAAGGCGTTGAGTTAGCTGTTATTGTGGTTCCTGCAAAGTTGGTTCCTGATGTTATGAAGGATGCCGCAGAGAAAGGGGTGGAAGCGGCTATAATTATTTCAGCAGGATTCTCAGAAACAGGGGAGGAAAAACTAGAAGACCAGGTTCTCCAGATAGCTGGAGAAAATGATATAGATATTCTAGGGCCTAACGTATTAGGCCTGATAAATACTGAGAACTCGATGAACGCAAGTTTCGCTTCAAAAATGCCGGAAAAAGGGAGTATCTCTTTCATGAGTCAGAGTGGAGCGTTCTGCACAGCTATACTTGATTATGCGAAAGCTGAGCACATTGGGTTCAGGCATTTTGTCTCTTTAGGTAATAAGTTACAGCTGAATGAAGTTGACTTCCTAGAAAAATGGAGGGAAGACAGTACTGAAGCGATTCTAAGTTATACGGAAGGAATTGAAAATGGCAGAGAATATATGAAAGCGGCCGAAGAAACTTCTAGGGAAAAACCGGTAATCACAGTTAAATCCGGAAGAACTTCAAAAGGAGGAGAGGCCGCGTCCTCACATACGGGCAGTATCGCAGGAAGCTATCAGGCCTACCAGGCTGCATTTCGTAAAGCAGGAATTATCGAGGCAGAAAGCAACAGAGAACTTTTGGACTATGGAAGAAGTTTTGCTTACCAGCCACTGCCTTCAGGAAAAAATATAATGATTTTAACTAATGCAGGAGGACCTGGAGTTATTTCAACGGATGAAGTAGCCCAACATAATTTAGAGTTAGCTGAACTAGATACTGAGACAAAGATGGATTTGCATGAGTTTATGCCTAAAGAGTCCACAATCAGAAATCCTCTTGATTTGATAGGTGATGCGGGACATTCAAGGTATAGAAAGGCCTTAGAAGCTATAGGCCAAGACAAAAACGTTGATGGTATGCTGGTTTTACTGACTCCTCAAGCCAATACAGAGATCAAGAAAACAGCCAAAACTATTGTAAAGGCGGAGAGAGAAACAGATAAACCGGTTTTCGCATGCTTCATGGGAGAACACGATGTTGCTCCAGGAGTTGAAATCTTAGAAAATAACAATATACCGGACTTTGAGGATCCTGTAGACGCAGTAAAGGCCTTCAAACAAATGAACAATTACAGAGAGTTCCTTGAAACAGAAAGGAATTATCCGGAAATCGAGTACAATGCGGAGAAGGCGCACAAAGCATTACACGACTATAATGGATACATGGACGGCCACAGAATGTTAGAGGCCTACGGTTTTGACATGCCTGAAACAGTGAATGCTGAGGCGCCGCATCCTGCTGAAGAAGCCGCAGTAAACATAGGCTATCCGGTAGCAATGAAAATAAACTCGCCAGATATCGCTCATAAGACCGAGATCAATGGAGTGCAGACAGGAGTAGAAACACGTCAAGAAGTAAACGACACATTCAACGAAATAGTCAACAACGTACACCACGAAAAAGCAGGTTCCCAGATAAACGGAGTAATTGTACAGGAACAGCTAGATGGATTAGAAATAGCGCTTGGAATGAAAAGAGATCCGCAGTTCGGACCAATGATAATGGTAGGCCTCGGAGGAATCTACATAGAAGCACTCCACGACATCTCATTCGGAATCGCACCAATAAGCGAAGAAGAAGCAGAAACAATGATACAAGAACTCCAGGCCTCAGAACTATTCGAAGGAGTAAGAGGAGAACAACACTCAATGGAGCCAGTAAAACAAGCCATCATCAAACTAGGAGAAATAGGCCTCAACCACGAAGAAATCCAAGAAATAGACATAAACCCAATGATTCTGAAGAAAGACAAGGCCTACGCAGCAGATATAGAAATTGAATTAAAGTAGCTATGTTAGCTTTTTTCGCCCTTCAAGAGTCCGCCAGTTATAATTTCCATTTATTCCTTTATGCTTTTCTCTATTGTCGGGAACAGTATTTCCTTCGATATTAACTAGTCCTCCTTTGATTTTTGTTCCGTCAGTGTATTGTGCGCGCCATTTTTTACCTAGTTTTGTTCGATGATAAGGGAATATTTCACCATATCTATATGAAATACGCGTGTTTTTGTATCTTAAATCGGTTGGAGGTTTTTTCCCGCCCCTTAATGAGATAGAAGATTCTTTAATCGCATCTATTACTTCTTCAAGCACTTTTTCAGTTGTCTTGTAGTTTATATTAATTGATTTCTTATTTAACTTAGATTCTGATTTATTGAATAGCTGTATATTTCCTTCAAAAACATTGTCATTATCTATGCCGGGATAGATAGTAATGAATTTTCCTTTCTGTGAACCGTCCTGTCGTAATAGCGTTTCTAAATTTCCAACAACTTTATGCGGTTGAGAGATTTCCTGTAAACTTGATAATACTTCTTTTGCCACATATCTAGCTTCCTCTGGAGTAGCACTTACACGTAATTTGTAACCTTGGTACGGTAGCTTTTTTTCATGAAATGCAGAATCATATTTTAAATAAAATCTGTCATCATCCCAAGAGTATCTTGGATTCTCTCCCGGATAGTGAGTAAGTTCGGTTTCTAACATTGTTGCATACCTCCTTCTAGTTCTACCGCTTGGAAAATAGTTTATTGTGCTTTCAGGGTCTTCACCATTGCTGATATCCTCTAACGCTTTGGATAGTCTTCCCTTCAAGTTTTCAGAGGAATATTGGGTTCCTGAGCTCTGCGAAGTAACGTTATCAACCGATTTAATAAACTCTTCAAACTCCTTCAAAGAAGTCATAAGTTGAATTTTAGCATTACTAAATTTAAATTGAATGTTAGTAGGTGTAATTAAACGCTAATTAGTTTTAATCTATTTCTCAGAATTATTCTGGCTGAAGCCTGCTGAGAGTGTTCTTGTTAAGGCCTGTTCTGCGGTTTCTTCTGTTTCTATGATGTGTTCTGGTTTGATTTCTAAGATTAGGCCTTAGATATAACGCTGTTATATTGGATATCTGCTTTTATTTACACTTGATTTAACTATCTGATTCATTTCTTACTGTGTTCTTTGGCTTTCTTTACTTTGGGCGCAGCATGCATCTTACAGTAAGCGTCTTCAGGATTCTTCTTGAAATAATCTTGGTGCTTTTCCTCTGCTTGGTAAAACTGTTGCAGTTCTTCAACTTCGGTAACTATTTCATCTTCGTACTCTTTCTGTACTTCTTCTATGAAGGCCTCAATTCTTTCTTTTTGCTCAGGATTATGGTACAGAATTATTGATCGGTACTGTGAGCCTATATCTAGGCCTTCCCTATTCTTGGTGGTTGGGTTGTGAATCTTGAAAAATAGTTCAAGTAATCTATCTAGTCCTACAACTTCGTCATTGTATTCTATCTTGACTACTTCAGCGTGTCCTGTGTCTCCGGAACATACCTCTCTGTAGGATGGATCTTCTGTGTGGCCTCCTGCATATCCTGATGTAACGGATTTGACTCCTTCTACTTCTTTGAATGCTGCTTCTATGCACCAGAAGCAGCCTCCACCAAGTATTATATTATCCATAAATTTACTGCTCATTAATCATTGAAATGTTCTGTCTTCACTTGGAGGTTTGAATCTGTCGACCCGCTCTATTTCAAAATCAGAAGGAGGCCATGGATTGATCAATGTCTTGGCGATCCAGTCTTGGTATTGATCTTTGCTGTGTTCGGTCTCATCTTTTATCTCATCCCAGTTAAGATCTACTATTCCTTGAGCCTGAGCACCTACCTTAATCTGTCTTTTAGGTTGGAGAAGAGCTGAAGCTGCAGCAAGTTCATACTCATCTCCGACATATGAGCTATTCATCACGCGTTCAATCTGGTCTGCATAAACCTTGGCCCCCATTTCCGCTAAATCTTCTCTCAAATCCTCAGGTATATCAGCTAGAGTACTAGTTTGCTCAAGGTTAGTTCTCAATAAATCCTCATAAAACTCTTGGCTCCCCTCAATAAAGGCCTCGGCTTTCATATCTTCCATATAGTCTTCCCAAGCTTCACGGTATGCTTCCTCATCAACAGCTAGAACTATCACATATGATTTAAGCTGGCAGAATTTAAATTGGTTACTACAAAGTAACGGTAAAAACTATGCTTCCTCAAATTTCAATGCTATTCCATTTATACAGTATCTTAGGCCTGTCTCGTCTTCAGGGCCGTCATTGAATACATGTCCTAAGTGTGCTCCACAGTTTGAGCATATTACTTCTGTCCTTTTCATTCCATGGCTGTTATCGGGCTTTTCTTCAACGTTTTCAGAGTTTATTACGTCGTAGAAGCTGGGCCAGCCTGAACCGGACTCAAACTTGTGGTCAGAAGAGAATAAAGCCTGTCCACATTTTTTGCATTTAAACTCTCCGTCCCTCTTCTCCTCAAGCAGTTCGGATGAGAATCTCGGTTCTGTTCCGCACTGTTCGATCACTTTTTTCTCGTTTTCATCAAGTTCTGCCATATTGGATTATTAGATCTGTAAAGAAATAAAATGAAAGGATATATTTTGTTATTTTGCTCCGCATCTATCACAGATTTTTGACAGTTTAGGGTAGCCGCATTCGCTGCAGTAGGCCTCCATTTTTTCTCTCCTCTAGTAGGTCAAGGTTTACATGGGTCGGCACGAAGTCAGGGTCCTGGAACTGGTTTGCAGTAGTCATAGTTTTTTCCACCTTCTATCCAATCATTATCCTTCAGCCCCTAATAAGGCGATTTGGAACTGTCCGAAAGTCCGAAAAATCCCTGGTTAACTTTTACATCAGTTGTCGAGAAATAATTCTTATGACAAATAAAGAAGAAGCACTGGAACTTCACAGCAAAAACCCTGGAAAGATTTCGGTCGAACCATCAGTCGAGATAAATGGTAAAGAGGATTTAGGCCTGGTATACACTCCGGGAGTTGCAGAGCCGTGTAAAAAAATATCTGAAGACAAAAGTGAAGCCTACAATTATACTTCAAAAGGTAACTTAGTGGCTGTCGTGAGTGATGGATCAGCGGTTTTAGGCCTTGGAGATATTGGTGCTGAAGCTTCCATGCCCGTGATGGAAGGTAAGGCTAACTTGATGAAAAAGTTTGGAGAAGTAGACGGCTTTCCTTTAGTAGTCGATACTGATAAGCCGCAGGAAGTAATTGATACTGTTGAAAGTGTTGCTCCAACATTTGGGGCTGTCAATCTTGAGGATATTTCTGCGCCTGAATGTTTCAGAATAGAGGAAGCGCTGAAAAACAGGTTAAATGTGCCTGTTTTCCATGATGATCAGCACGGTACGGCTATTGTAGTGAAAGCAGCTCTCGAAAATGCCTTCGAGCTAGCCGATAAAACGCTGGAGGATTCTCGTATAGTAATTATTGGAGCCGGAGCGGCAGGTATAGCTGTAGGAAACTTTTTAGTCGAGGCAGGAGCTGAAAATATAGTACCTGTAGACTCATCGGGAATACTGAAAACTGACGACGAGAATGTCTATAAATCACAGCTAGCGGAAAAAACTCTTGCATCAGAAGAAAGCGGAGGCCTAACAGATGCACTGGAAAATGCCGATGCAGTAATAGGTCTTTCAGCAGCAGGCCTTATCTCAAAAGAAATGGTAAAATCCATGGCCGAGGATCCAATTGTTTTTGCATTAGCCAATCCTGAACCAGAAATTTTACCTGATGAAGCTAAAGAAGCAGGGGCTTTCATCACAGCAACAGGTAGAAGCGACTTCGAAAATCAGGTTAACAACTCTTTAGCATTTCCGGGAGTATTTAGAGGCGCATTAGATGTTCAGGCCTCTGAAATTAATGAAGATATGAAGGTAGCGGCTTCGGAAGCAATCAAGGAGTTTGTTGATCCTGAAGTTGGGAAAATTGTACCTGAAACCTTGGATAAGGAGCTGGCGATGGAAATTGGTGAAAGGGTTAAAGAAGCGGCTAAAAGTTCTGGAGCAGCTAAGAATTAATTCTTTTTTGCGAAAATACTGATCCAGTTAGAGTTACTGACTCCGCTGTCCTTATTTTCTTTTATTTCTAATATCTCAAAATCCATATTTTCCAGTTTTTCTTGCAGCTCATTTTCAGAGTAATAGGCGAAGAATTTTTGATTACCTTGATAATAGTCTTTCTCTACCATTTTCTCACCTTCACCCTTCTTAACGCTTATGAAAAGAATTCCTTTAGGTTTCAGAATTCTGTAAAATTCTTTCAAAGCCTTTTCTCCCTCATTCTTAGGTAAATGATGAAATGCTGCGCAAGTCCAAATGCCTCCGAAAGACGAATTTTCGAAAGGTAAGTCTCTCATGTCTTCGTTTATGAATTTGGCTTCTTCAACCTTTTTTCTAGCAATTTTCAAGAGTTGAGATGATAAATCAACTCCAATCACATCAAGACCGTTCTCTACTAAGTATTTGACATCTCTTCCATTACCGCAGCCAATATCAACAACTTTGTTCGTTTCAACTAGATCTATAAACTTATCAAGCGAATACTTCATACTTTTTGAATCATTATGTTTGCTATCATACCAGTCAGCCGTTTCATCGTAAGTTTCTAGTGTTTCCTCAAACCAATTATCCATAATGCAATAAAGACCTATTAAGATTAAAGTTTTATAAAAAAATCACATTTATGCAAGAGGAAACTAAGAAGAAATACATTGAAGCAGGAGAAGTTGTTCAGAAAGCCAGGAAAGAGGCTCGAAAAGTAGCTGAGCCAAGAACCAATCTAAAAGTGATAGCTGAGGAAGTTGAAGGCCTGATTCGGGAGGAAGGTTTGGAGCCTGCTTTTCCAGTGAACTTATCGATAAATGATGAAGCAGCACATTATTCTGCTGCGCCTGACGAGGATCGAGAATTAAAGAGTTCAGATGTTTTAAAAGTCGATATTGGAGCTCATAAAGACGGTTATATTGCTGATACGGCTCTAACATTGAATCCTTCCGGTGAACATAGAGAGATGATAGAGGCCTCAGAAAAAGTTCTTGAAGAGGCCTTAGGTTTTGTTGAACCAGGTGTAACGGTAGGAGAACTAGGAACTCATATTCAGAACAGTGTCCCCGATAAGTATTCCGTTGTCAGGAATTTAACGGGTCATTATATTGATCAGTATACTCAGCACGCAGGTGTCTCTATTCCTAATATTTCGAGCGCCAATACTCATGTAATTGAGAAAGGAGACTCAATAGCTATAGAACCTTTCATCACAACCGGTAGTGGGAAGATTAAGAATGGTAAGAAAGGAAATATCTACATTCAGAAAGGTGGAAAAGTTAGAGGCAGGACGGAGAGAAAGTTACTGAAAAAGATTAAAGATTTTGAAGGCCTTCCTTTCAGTTCTCGATGGCTGAATCTAAATGCTAGAGAGAAAATGGCCTTGAAAAAATTAGATAACGCCGGAGCAGTCAAACACTACCCTGTCTTGAAAGAAGTTGAAGGAGGAATGGTCGCCCAGTCAGAACACACGGTCTTAGTAGGTGTAGATGATGGAGAAAATATTGTAACCACCAAGCCTTAGATTTCACATATTTTCTGTCTATCTTTTTCTGAGATGTAAAGCGCTGAAAAAATCAGTAATCCGATTCCAAGAATACTGGCTTCCAATCCGCCATAGGGTAGGAAGCTGAGGCCTATTGATGCTCCAGCAAGTGATATTGCTCCTGTTGTGCATGCTGCGCACCCTGAAAGAGTCATGCCCAGAAATGCTCCTGGTGCCGCGGCGAGGCCTTCAAAAGAAACTGTTTGAACAAGTAAAGCTGTATTAAGACCTATCAATAAAGATGTTAGAACTGTGATAGTTAGAGCATAGCTTTCGACAGAGCCTGGATAATTCAATATTAAAGCTGTAGTCAAGCTGTAGAGTTCAGAGAACTCTGGAGGCAAAATCCTGGAAAATATAAGCGATATATTCGCCATCAAAGCCAGTAAACTATAAGAAAAAACAGCCGCTACAATTCCAAAAGTTACTGGCCTTTTGCTGCCTATTTTTCTAGAAAGATGGAATATATTCTCTTTTTTGATGTATTTCATAGAGGGAGTTTTTTACTGGCTTTCTATAACTGTTTGGAATGCAGAGTAAGGTTGAGCTCCTTCGACCATTTCTCCATTAATGAAGTTTGTAGGCGTTGCTGATGCTCCTAGACTTTCAGCAGTTACTGCATGATCCTGAACTATACTTCTTGTTTCACTGTTATCTATGCAGGATTCGAAACCTTCAACGTCTACATCCAATTGTTCAGCCCAGGCCATCATTACTTCATCATACCTGTCATCAGGCATTTCACTCAACTCCTCGAAGTTCTGGAAATGTTCATGGTTGAAGTTCCAGAAAGCTTCTGAACTACCGTGCTCCACAATACATTCGCTTACTTCTGCAGGCCTATCTCCTCCCACTACCGGAAGATTCTTGAAGTAATACTGGACTTCACCGGTCTCAATATGGTTCTCTACTATCTCTCCGAAAGGCGAGTTCATGTTGTTAGCTGCTGCAAACTCTTCATTATGGAATCCTGTGCAGAAAGGACAGAAATAATCCTCAAAGCTGACCATTACAATATCTGCATCTTCTGAACCAATGTAAGGCCTGTCTTCTAGTTCTACAGTTTCTCCATCCCATTCAACATTCTGAGTGCCTACACCGAATTCCACATCGTAAGGCATTCCTGAAATCTCTTCAATACCAGAGTCTTCAGCAGTTTCACCTGCTGCTGAAGGAGAATCCTCTATATCTGAAGGCTGCTGAACAGTTGTTACTTCTCCAGAACCGCTGACTAACATACCGGTTAGTAGACCTATAACGAAAACTAGTCCAATAAGTAGGCCTGCTCCAAATGTGGTTGCTGCTAACTGGTTTACCGTAAAATTAAAATCGATAGTATTTTTTACTGAATTATTTTCTTTACTCATTTCTTTTTCTTCCTCTTTTTGGTGCTTCTGTGCTTTGTGAATGTTTAGACCTCTCTTGGAGTCGAACTCTCTACCACATTCTTCACATTCCTCACCCATACAACACTAAGATAGTCTGATAAATAAAAAGCACAGGTAAGGTAGAGGTTACCCGAAGTAATCAGGTGTGCTCTCCTCTCCATCCAGGTCTTTCATTTTTCTAGCCATCTGTCTGTAAAGATCTCTGTTCTCTTCTGTAGCGGTTGGAACGACCTCTTCTAAAGCGGCCTCAAATTCGCTCATGGATACTTCTTCATCCTCTGGATCATCTCTCAATGATGTCATGGCGGCCTCTCTACAAAGTGACTCTATATCGCTTCCAACAAAATCTTCTGTTCTCTCAGCTAATTCGTCGAGATCTACATCATCGGATAGAGGCATGTTCCGTGTGTGAACTTCTAGAATCTTCTTACGGGCTTCTAAGTTTGGAACTTCTACTTCTACGCTTCTGTCGATTCTTCCAGGCCTTGTAATAGCAGGATCTATCATGTCTGGCCTGTTTGTTGCTGCTATTACTGTAACTCCTTCGAGTGACTCAATTCCGTCAAGTTCTGTTAGGAGCTGGTTTACTACACGATCTCCTACTCCTGAGTCTCCGCTTCTGCCGCCTCTGCGTGGGGCTATACTGTCAATCTCATCTATGAAAAGAACGCATGGTGCTACTTGTCTTGCTTTCTTGAATATTTCTCTTACAGCGCTTTCTGATTCTCCTACATACTTTGAGAAGACCTCCGGTCCTTTGATGCTGATAAAGTTGGAGTTGGATTCGCTGGCGATAGCTTTTGCCAGTAATGTTTTTCCTGTTCCTGGCATTCCGTAAAGCATGATGCCTTTTGGAACATCAATACCCATTTTTTCGAATCTTTCTGGGTGCTCCATCGGCCATTCAACCATTTCACGTAACCGTTCTTTGGTATCTTCCAGGCCTCCTACATCTTCCCAGGTTGTGTCTGGTACTTCGACCATTACTTCTCTCATCTGGCTCGGTTCAACATTTCTCAAGCCATCCATCATAGCGTCCCTATCTACAATCAGCTTTTCAAGTACTTCTGATGGAATTTCTTCATCCATATCGATCTCAGGAAGTATATTTCTAAGAGTGGACATCGCCGCTTCCTTACACAAGGCCTCTAAATCGGCTCCTACGTAACCATGTGTTAGATCTGCCATTTCCTCTAAGTCTACGTCTTCTTCTAATGGCATGTTGCGTGTATGGATTTGCAGGATTTCTTTTCTTCCTTTGCTGTTTGGTACTCCTATTTCGATTTCACGATCGAATCTTCCTCCTCTACGTAGTGCTGGGTCAATTGCTTGAGGTCTGTTTGTTGCTGCGATCACAATCACGTTTTCGCGGCTTTCCAGTCCGTCCATCTCTGAGAGGAGTGTGGCTACTACTCTTCTTTCTACTTCGCCTCCGGCTTCACCTCTTTCTGGTGCGATTGCATCAATTTCATCTATGAAAATAATTGATGGCTCTCCTTCACGTGCTTCCTCGAATTTTTCCCGCAATTGTTTTTCTGATTCTCCATAATATTTGGACATGATTTCTGGGCCGTCGATTGATAGGAAGTTAGCGTCTGCTTCGTTCGCTACAGCTTTAGCTAAAAGTGTTTTTCCTGTTCCTGGGGGGCCTTGAAGCAGTACTCCTGAAGGAGCATCAATTCCTAGTTGCTGGAATACTTCAGGATGTTTTAAAGGTAGTTCGATCATTTCGCGGACTTTCTGTACTTCTTGGTCGAGGCCTCCGATGTCTTCGTAGGTTACTTCTGGTACTTTTACCTGTTGTTTTGGTTCGCTGACTGCTCTTTCTTTCATTTCTATGTCTGTTGCTTCTGTTATCTTTACTGGTCCTTTGGGTTTGGTTTTAACTACTGATAGTTTGGTATCGCCGAAGCTGAATGAGAAGTTGTCGGCTGCGCTTTCAAACATGTCCTCGAAGAAGCTTCTTGGCCGGTCCTGGTTTCCAGGTACGATTATATCTCCTTGCATTAAAGGTCTGCCGATTAGGCCTCTCTTGAAGATGTTCGGATCGCTTACCTGCATCATTACTCCTTCTTCAGCAGGTGCTAAGGTTATTTTTTTGGCTTCTCTGACTTCTGCTTTCTCTACCTGTACGTGTTCCCCCAAGCTGGTGCCTGCGTTTTTTCGCATGTATCCATCCATTCTTGCGATTCCTAGGCCTTTGTCGGCAGGGTAGCTTCTTGCTGCTATTCCTACTGTTTGGCGGTTACCTTCTACTGTTATGGCGCTTCCTTCTTGGATTGATAGTTGTTCCATGATTTTTGAGTCGACTCGGATTATTCCTCTGCCGACGTCTTGTTGTGCGTTTGGAGGTACTTCTCCTACACGTAATCTTACATTATTTTCTTCTTTCTTGTCGTTCATGCGATTTCACCTTTGTTAAGTTTCTCTAATAGTTTCTGGTCGTCTACGATTACCTTGAGCAAATGGTATGAGACTTTGTCGCCCCAGTCAGTGAAGTAGGCCTTTACTTGGCTGTTGTATTCTTCTTTGATTATGAATACTGAGTCGTCTATTCTGACGTTGGGTACTTCATCCATTAAGCCATCTTTGTCATACTCATAGGTTTTTCCGTTCCGCTTCACTGTCTGTTTGTAACCAAATAAGCCTCTGTAGAACTTGTTCCGTTCATATACTGAGTCAAATTTTTTCCTACGAGTGCTGTAGGTTAGCAGTGAAGCAGGATGTTCTTCCATATTTACCCTTCGAGCTAGAACAGTTAAATACTTTTTTGTTGACGTGAGTAAAAACTTTTTACGTTGAAATTCTACAGATTTAAGGATTAACCAGTAACCAATAACTGTGGAAGTTGAAAGAGTCTCAACAGGATCAGAAATACTAGATGACCTACTGAAAGGAGG
Organism: Nanohaloarchaea archaeon B1-Br10_U2g29; assembly: GCA_001564145.1. Lineage (GTDB taxonomy): Archaea > Nanohalarchaeota > Nanosalinia > Nanosalinales > Nanosalinaceae > B1-Br10-U2g21. The sequence goes on along the minus strand of LKMQ01000003.1, from coordinate 8,532 downwards.
CCTAGAAAAAGGCGTAATAACCAACGTCTACGGAGAATCAGGTACAGGAAAAACAAACTTCTGCGTCCAGGCTGCAGCTGAAGCCGCCAAAAACGGAAAAGTCGCCTACATCGACACAGAAGGAGGATTCTCACCGGAAAGAGCAGCACAGATAGGAGGAGAAGAAATACTAGAAAATATAATCATAAAGAATCCTGTAGAGTTCCGCGAACAAGAAGAAACAATAAACCAGCTCGAAGCATTAGTACAACAAGAAGATATAGGCCTTGTAGTAGTAGACTCAGCAGTATCACTATACAGATTAAAAGTAAATGGTGACAACGCTCAAGAAATCAACCAGAAACTGAGCAACCAGCTATCAGAACTATCAAAAATCGCCCGCACAGAAAATATCCCTGTCATAATAACCAACCAAGTATACACCAGCTTCGATAAAGACGACCTAGAACTAGTCGGTAGAGATGTCCCAAAGTACTGGAGTAAATGCCTTCTCAAAATGGAGGAAAACTCAAACAGAAAAATAAAGATCTCCAAACACAGATCACTTCCAAAAGGAAGAACAAGGACATTCAAAATAACAGATGAAGGCCTTTTACCTGGGGAAGACTCAGGCCTGTTCTAAACCACAACTGTAGTTACTACACAACAAAGGGTTTATAAAGGAGTTTCACTATATTTTTGCTTACAATGAACGCATCACAAACAACCTCAGGTGGATGTTTTATCACAACTAAAGGTGGATGCGTTCTGCAATCATAGTTCTAACTCAAACTTTTCACAAGTTTTTGACTATTCCAATATTATTCTGTTTACACTGATTATTCTGCTGCTGCTCAACTAAAATGAGCGGTAGCGGTTCTAAACTTGTCTTTTTCTCAACGAGGTACCGTTACACAATGACACAACACAAACACAACTACACAAACGTACACAACCAGGAAACCCGGAAACAGATTTCAAAGGAGGTGAAATAAATGGTAAAATCTAATAACGGAAGATCAGTTCACGATTCTGTCCAGGGAGTAGAATCTCCAAGAGTTGACGATGTAGGACTTGACTCAGGAGGATTCCCTACCGAAGGCTATAACCCAAAACAAGTAACAGGAACTACTGAAGTCAAAGACCAAGATAACTATCAACAAAATCCTGGGTATGATGAACAGGATAAAGTTAGAGAATGGAGCACTCAAGGCTATTTTGGACCAGATGAGCATGCTTTCGATGTATTCTCAGAAGTAATGAATTCTCCAGCAGAAGAGCTGGAAAATGATTCAGAAATGGTAACTGATGGAGGAGCAGATGTCTATGGAGGAGAAGCCCACGGCGATGGAGGCCATGAAGAAACAATGGGTTCCTTCCATGAAGAATATGTAGATTCTAGTCCAGCTCAAGATGTATTCGAATAATTGAGAGATTATTCTTTATCCTTCCATTCCTTTCTTATTATTCCACTTCTTATTTTAGATGTGAACTAGATGGAAGTAACTTTGTTAGGGCCTGAAGGAACTTATACTCATCAAGCGGCTAAAAAATACTTTGGAGAGTTCGAACCTGACTTCTGCTCAACTATAAGAGAGGTCTTTGAATCCAGTACAGAGACAAAGTTTGTCCCTGTTGAGAATTCGCTTGGAGGTGGAGTATCAGATACTATAGACTTCTTGAGAAAAAACGGAAATAATATAACTGCTGAAGTAGTCCTTCCTATAAACCATGCATTAATCTCAGAATCAAGTCTTGAAGATATTGAAACTATAGTGTCTCATCCTCAGGCCTTGGCGCAGTCTGAAGAAATAATATCTGAACATGGATGGAAAAAAGTTGAGACGGACTCAACAGCAAAAGCTGTCGAGAATATAGGGGAAGGTGAAGCGGCGCTGGCATCTGAGATTGCTGCAGAAATTAACGATAAACCAGTATTAGATACAGCAGTTCAGGATACCGAAACAAATACTACAAGATTCTTCGTGCTTAACGGAGAGCAGGAACCTCAGGAAAAGGCCTCTTTAATACTGGAGCCTGGTGAAGACAGGCCCGGCTTACTTCATTCGATGCTTTCGTGCTTTGCAGGGCATCAGATCAATTTAAGTAATATCCAGTCCCGTCCAACGAAGGAAGGCCTTGGACATTATTTCTTCTATGTAGAGGCAGAAGCAGCAGATGAAAGACTGGATAAAGCAGTTCAGTGTCTTGAAACATACGGAGATACCAAGTTACTTGGAAAGTACAGTGAGGTAGAATAAAAACTATGAGAGAAAGAATCCAAAATATCGGTTTGTCAATAAGAAAGATTTCAGAAAAAGCAGGAAAACAGGATGAAATAGTAAGATTCGATATAGGCCAACCAAGTTTTGATACTCCAGAACACGTTAAAGAAGCAGCTAAGAAAGGATTAGAAAATAAGCAAGGCTACTCCCCAATGCTAGGCCTAGAAGAACTCAGAGAAGAAATAGCGAAAGAAGAATCAAGTAAGAAAGGCCTGGAAATAGATTCTGAAGAGGTTATGGTTACTACAGGAGGAATGGGTGCTCTTTACTCAGTTTTCTCAGCTAGATTAGAAACTGATGACAAGGCTGTTTTTGATGATCCTTGCTGGGGGCCTTACAAAATGATAAGCGAAGTATCAGAAAACAAATGGACCCAAGTCCAGTACTGGGACCAAGACAGAAACTTGAGGCCTGAAGCGAAAAAAGAGATCAAGGAAGCGGATCTGCTAGTGGTTAATACTCCTGGAAACCCTACAGGATACGTTTTAACTGAAGGCCAAGCGAGAGAAATCGCAGAGTTTGCTGACAGACATGATACATTCCTAGTTTCTGATGAAGTATATCACAGATTAATTTACGATAAAGAACATTACTCGCCTGCAGCTTATTCAAATAATTACTGTATAATCGGATCTACATCAAAGAACCATGCAATGACTGGCTGGAGAGCAGGATGGGTAGTAGACAAGCCTGAAAATATAGAGCAGTACGCCAAAGTCTCAAGAGCATCTACGGCCTGTCCGCCAAGAATTTCACAGTACGCAGCAATAGAGGCTTTGAGGAATGATTCTCATGTTGGAGAGATGAGTGAGGCCTATCGTGAGAGGAGAGATCTTCTTGTTGAGCGTATGGAAGGCCTTGGCTGGGATTTTGTAGCTCCTGAAGGAGCAATCTATGCATTTCCAGAGGTTGGAGAAGATTCCTGGGATTTCTGCATGAAAATGATTGAAGAAGGTGTTGCGATGGTTCCTGGAGAGCCAATGGGTCCAGAAAGCGATCAAAATGTAAGGATTTGTTTCGGCTCCACAACTAAAGAAGAAATCAATAAGGCCTTCGATATTTTGGAGGATGAGTTACAATGATGGAAGAAAAAATCGCTATCGTAGGCGGCACGGGCCAGTTCGGCCAACATTTAGGAAAGAATTTAGAAGACAATAATGAAGTAATAATTTCAGGTAAAACGGTTGAACATGCTGAAGAAGTCGCGGAAGACTATGGATGGGATTACGGCGAAAGCACTGAAATTGTTAAAGATGCCGATGTTGTGATTATAGCTGTACCGATAGCTGTAACAGTTGATGTCATAGATGAAGTAGGACCGTATATATCTGATGATGCATTGTTCTGCGATATTACAAGTGTTAAAAAGAAACCTGTTGAGGCGATGAAAAAGTATTCTGATGAAGTGCTGGGAATGCATCCAATGTATGCTCCAAGTAACTCGATTAAAGGCCAGAAAATTGTTTTAACTCCTGAAAAAGGCAAGAAATGGACATTAATGGAAACATTCTGGATGGACAATGGCGCAGACATACACGTTACAGATCCTGAAAGCCATGATAAAGCGATGAGCCTGGTTCAAGGTCTGATGCATTTTTCAGAACTTGTTGTTGCGGAGACTATCAGGAAAGCAGATATGACTGGGAGCGACATGAAAGAATACTCTTCACCAGTCTACCAGTTAATCACGGATTTGACAGCGAGAATGCTCAACCAAAAACCAGGCCTGTACGGGAATATTCAGGCTGAAAACCCTGAAAACGAGTATATCCGTGAAAGCTTTATCGATTCTGCTCAAGAAATAAGAGAATTAATCGGTGATGAAGAGGCCTTTGCTGACAAGTTTGAAGAACTCGGAGAAGAGTTTGATTTAGAAGGAGCTCAAGAAAGAACAGATAAGGTTATTGAGTTTCTTTCAGATGAGGTCAGATAATTAAACTTAGGCCTTCAGTTCTATCTTTATGGTAGATAGCTCTCTTGATGAAGCAAGGCAGAATATCGATAAAATCAACGATGAGATAGTTGAAAAAGTAGATGAAAGAATGTCTGAAGTCCTTAGAATTGTAAAGTACAAGGATGAACACGATATGGACGTCAAAGATGAAGATAGAGAAGAAGCAGTTGTAAAACAGTTTGCTGACCGTTTTGAGGAAAAAGAACTGCCTAGAGAAAGAGGCCGCCAGTTAGGAAGACTTTTAATCGATACAGCAGTAGACCTAGAAAGAGATATGCTTGGAAAGAAAAAGTAGGTCCTATTTTCACCAGTCATCTTTCGAAGGGCAGTCAGGATCCACACACATCGAATAATCTCTGTTATTTTTTCTTTCAACGAATATCATAGGCTTACCACACGTTTCACACTCCTTATCAGAAGAGTTAATTGTGCCGTTATTCGGTAAAGGATATGTATTTTCGCAGTCAGGATAGTTCGTACATCCAACGAAACGACCGTTTTGAGTTTTGATAATTTGTAAAATCCCGTTTTCACGGCCTTCCTCCTCACACTTATCGCAAGGACCTAGTTTTCTCTTCCTGTTTCTTTCAGCATCTATAGTTTCAACCAGTTCTGATCCGATCTCTTTCTGCTTTTCTTTAAACGCCTTCAAAACTTTCCCAAGATTTTTCTCGGCCTTCGAAAGAACTTCGTCTTTAGAGTTCTCCCCATCACGGATGTTCTGCATCTTTTCTTCGAAATCTCGAGTCAGGTCTTCAGACACTACCTCAGAACAGTGCTTTTGTAAAACACTTACAATTGACAGGCCTAGCTTCGTTACCTCTATAGGATCATTTTCTATATAATCTCGATTGTATAAACGATCAACAATTTGAGCTCTAGTCGCCTTAGTACCTAAGTTCCTTTTCTCAAGCTCAGATACAATCCCAGACTGAGAGTATCTCCTTGGAGGTTTGGTTTCTTTCTCTACTTTCTCAAATTCATCGACATCAAGTCTCTGACCTTCTTCAAGTTCAGGGAGTTCAGCTTCCTCAACTCTAACATAAGGATCGTATAGATCAAACCAGTTTCTCTCCAACGTAATCTTGGACTTGGCCTTAAACTCGTATCCTAAAACCTCTAGTGTCATTGTGACGCTCTGTCTCTGTGCGGCCTTACCAAATACTGCGAAGAATCTTTTCACAATTAAATCATATACTTTGCGCTCCTTTTTCGACAAGTTTCCTGGCTGCTCTCCCGTAGGATATATTGCTGGGTGAGCATCGTCCTCTTTTCCACCTTGCTTTGGGTAAATTTCGTCTTTTCCAAGAACCTTCTTCACTAAATCCTCATAGTTTTTCTGGTTCTTAAGCTTCTTCAATAAATTTTCATAACCCAGTTTAGCAGGCAACTTTTGAGACTCTGTACGAGGATAAGAAATCAAACCATTCTCATAAAGTGTCTGAGCTATGGCCTGAGTCTGCTTAGGATTAATATTGAACTGGCTTGAGGCCTCACTCTGTAAATCAGTCAAATTGAAAGGCACAGGAACTTTATGTTTGTAGTTTCTGGTGTCCACATCACTTACGATAGTCTCATCTTCGCCTTCAACAGTGCTGTAAATCTGCTCAGCAGCTTCTTCTTCCCAAAGCCTGTTCTCACCATCACGCTCTAATTTAGCGTCAAACTCAGAGTTTCGAAGAAATATCTCCCAGTAAGGGTCTGGCTCAAAAGCCATAATCTCTCTTTCTTTCTCAGCAAGCATCGCTAATGCAGGGCCTTGAACACGACCGGTAGACAATGTCTTGTAACGATCATTATCTCTTACAGCTTTCATTAAAGCACGAGAAACATTAATACCATAGTAAAAATCAAGTATGTGTCTTGTAAGGCCTGCTTCTGTCATTCCTTCATCAAAAGATTCTAAATTATCGTAAGCCTCTTCTAAGTCACTAGAAGTCAATGTTGAGAACTTCATTCTTTTAATTCTTTCGTTGGATGCGCCTGTTAAATGTTTGATAACGTTACTGCCTATAACTGAGCCTTCTAAATCGTAGTCGCATGCATTGATATATTCATCCGCTTTTTCAAGTTGGTCGCGAAGGTTATTATAGTATTTCTTCATGTAATCAGCGGAATCACTGGTCTCAAAAGTGGGCGCCCATTCAACATCAAAAACAGGATAGTCCCACGAATCGCTTTGATCCTCTAAATTAAAGATATGGCCTACAGCGGGAGCAATAATAATCTTGTCGCCGTTTTTCTCTAAAACATAGTTTTTAACTCCTCTATTTGACTCAACTGAGTAATTACCTAAGGCCTGAGCCAGTCTAGAAGCAACTTTAGGCTTCTCTCCAACCATCACTGTTATGGCCATATAATACGTAAGCGGCCTTCAGTAATTTAAATTGAATTCGAACAAAACATCAATATAAATCTTGTAATAAATTACATACTTTATAGCAAAAGGTGAACATAAATGGTTGATTCAACTAGCTCAAAATACAGTTCTAACGATATAAGCGCTATGGCATCACAAATCTCTTATGAGGAAAGAGAAGGTTCTTATGATCAAGAATTTAATCTAAACGATGTAGCTAATAATTCTCTAGAATACCTATTTAATCAGGTTCTATCTGAAGATGCAGAAGTGTCTGTAAGAGAAGAACTTGAAGCTCAGTATGGCCCTGATCGAAAGTATATTGAATCTTCAGGAGTTTGAAAATAAAAGAAAGGTAATTATGGAATCTATGTATTCATGATTCCTGCTAGAATGGTTGAGGCCACCAAGATTGTCGCGGAAAGGACTACAAAGTCTCCGCTTAAATCAGTGTAACCTGCCAGTGCCGCTCCTTGATCTACCACAAACACTGTGATGAAAAAGGTTACAATTGCTAGCACTACCATCACTATAAAGGCCACTACATTACCAACAAGGCCTCTAAGCACGTCTAGAATATCTGACATAGTTTTTATTCACCTAATGTTCAATTAGGTCTCCTGTCTTTTTATTCTAACTCGAGATACTCTTGACCGCCCATATAAGGTCTCAAGGCCTCTGGGATTTCTATCCCCTGTTCAGTCTGGTTGTTTTCGATTATCGCAGTCATGATTCTGGAGGTTGCGCAGGCTGTTGCGTTCAAAGTGTGAGCCACCTCATTTTCATCTCCTTTCCGAATTCTAACATTTACTTTTCTCGCTTGATAATCTGTACAGTTCGAGCATGATACAATTTCCCCATACTCTTCTAGAGGAGGTCTCCAGACTTCAATGTCATACTTCTTAGCAGCGTTATCATTCATATCGCCAGTACAAACATTTACAACTCTATAAGGTAGCTCTAACTGCTTTGTTACTTCTTCTGCATTCTCCAGTAGTAGTTCATGCATTTCCCAGCTATTCTCTGGCTTACAGAAAATGTACTGCTCTACTTTTTCAAACTGGTGGACTCTCCAGATTCCTCTTGTTTGTTGGCCATGTTTTCCTGCCTCTTGACGGAAATTAGTTGAGAAACCTGCATATTTCTTCGGGAACTCGCTCTCAAGAATTAAATCGTCTTTATGGAGTGTTGCAAGAGTCTGCTCAGAAGTCGCAATCAAATACTTATCCTCATCTTCAATCTTATACAGCTGCTCCTCGAAGTCCTCAAGCTCTGCAGCAGCACTCATAGCCTCATAATTCAACATGTAAGGTGTCTGCATAGGGACAAATCCCTTCTCGCTCAGGATGTCCATTGAGAACTGTATTAAAGCCTGGTTCATTCTGAACAAATCGCCTTTCAAGTAATAGGCGCGTTCACCTGCGTTCTCAGCAGCTTTCTCTGCGTGAATTAAATTATTTCTATCAATAATATCTGCTGCAAGCTCAGCATCCTCTTTTTTACCGTTTTCAGGATCCCACGTCTTTATTTCCTTGTTATCGTGCTCATCTTCTCCCTGAGGAACTGATTCATGCAGAATATTCCCAATTTCGAATCTTAGTTCATCTCTTTTCTTTTTTAAGGCCTTTATATCTTCACTGAGTTCAGAAATCTCTTCTTTGACTTCAGACATTCTGCTGATTTTGTCGTCTGCATCTTTCCCTTCTTTCTTTAATTCTGCTATTTCATCGCCTACACGGTTTCTCTCTTGACGCAGCTTCTCGGACCTTTGAAGTTTTTCCCGCCATTCTTTGTCGATCTCAACTACTTGATCTACTTTTTCAGGGTCTTTACCTCTTCTTTCCTCGGAGGCCTTAATCTCCTCTGGATTCTCACGGAAAAGTTCAATATCTAACATAGTAACCAGTTAGCGAGAAAGTTTTATCTAAAACAGGTTTTGCGGTTCTATCTAATAC
>LKMQ01000014.1 GCA_001564145.1 Nanohaloarchaea archaeon B1-Br10_U2g29 | reverse complement strand
TCTTCTTTTTCAGTTGAATCCTGTGTGGATGATTCAAATGTTTCTGCAGGGTATAGTACTCCTTCTTCAAGTTCTACAGTTACTTTTGCCGGAGGATTTTCAATACCTTTACTCCAGATAGACTCATTTAACTCTCTTGAAATCTTAACTTCTTCTGAAAAACTTTCTCTAAGCACAGAAACTGCTTTTTTAGCCCTGTTCTGCCTTGAAGCAATTTTAGCTCTAGATAAGCTTACTGTCTTACGCATAAATTTACTCATCTAGGTTGCTTCGCCGCCAGTGACGGCTCTTACGAGGTTTTATAGACTTCTTACTGGCTCTATCAAGGCCGAATACTTTGAGTGAAACCCATCTTGGAGCGGATTTCGCAGTATTCGCAGCCTTTGCAAGCCTGTTCTTTTTTCCTTTTGACTTATTTGAACTCATAGTATTATTTACCTGTATTTTATACTGTAATCCGAATCTTTATCATTCAAATCTTTAAGCATACTCTTCAACTGGCTATCTGTAATCTTTCCTTGAACCCGGCCGCTTTGACCAATCATAGCGATCTGCCGCTCTATCATTGAGGCCTGTTCTGGACGCGCAGTACGGACATTCTCTAGACGTGACTGAGCTTCAGGCGTCAAATACTGTTTAGCGGCTTGTTTAACCTCTTCTTCCTGTGACTCTTCTTTTCTATCTTGAAGCTCTTCTCTCCGTTTCTCACGGATTTCTTCAATGTCTTTATCGCTTTGTTCCATAAATTAAAGACTGGAAGCTGTCTCATCTAACAAGGCCTGACCTTTCTCTGTGATAGCTCTGCCTTCTCCTTCCTTTTCTTCTACTAGGCCTGCTTCTTCTAAGTTTTGAAGAGCTGTTCGAATTACTTTGCCTGAAGCCTTTGAATGGTGATGTGGGTTATGTCCCTGGTTTGTCCGTCCTCCAAATACTGTTCTTAGTCGGGATACGCCTACAGGTCCATCAGTGTATACTCTCCTCAGGATTGCTGCACTTCTAATATGGTACCAGTTGTCCTGTTCCGGAGGCCTGTCTTTTTTGGCTCCTGTCTTAGCATAATTTGTCCAGTCTGGTGCTTCAAAATCATCTTCAAGTTTCTCAGCTACTGCCTGAATCAAAGGCTCAGCCTTTACATCATATACTGTACTCATATATCTACTCGGTGATCAAAAGCTTTTAAATCAAAACATTTTAACCAGATAAAAACTTTTTATTCATCAGTCGGAGAAGAACCCTGTTTAAAACTGGAATAATTACTAAGGTTTGACTGAATCGCATTAAGGCCTCTATCTGTATCTTTCACACTTTCAAATCTTATATCTCCAAGATTATCGTCAGCAGTATGAATACCTATATCACCTATACTGTGATTAGGGATGAAGAAGCTGATAATTCTCTCAAAAGCCGTTACTCTCGACTCTATATTAGAAATTCTGGAAAAGTTTGCAGGATTAATATTCCTGGAGATAATACCGTATTTTTTGATAACTCTTTGATTCGTCACAACATAGTACTGGCTTCTCCACTCAACTAAGAGATAAAGACCATAGAGTAACGGAACAGCTGAAGCTGTCAAAAGGCCTACAGCGAAGTAAGGTATATTCACAGGAGGATTCCAGAAAGATAGGCCTACAAGAAAAGCTGAAACTATAAGGGCTGGCACAATTTTCGGTAGATAAAGCACTATAGTTGGATGACACCACCACTCAACCTCTTCATTTTCATGAAGTTCCAGCCAAGAACGCTCCTCAATATCACTAAACATACAGATAAATTAGATAGAGCTCCTAATAAAAGAATAAACCAAAAAAGAATACGAGAAAAAATTTTGTTTTTTTATTTCAGGAAATCAGGTCTCAGTCTTTTTTCTTCGACTTCTTCCTCTAAGGATTCTCTAAACTCTTTTACCATGAAGCCTCTATCCTCGTTCTCAAACCGGTCTCTCACGGAAATCTCTGAGGCCTCCTCTTCGTCATCGCCGACGATTATCATGTAAGGTACTTTGTCGTCGTGAGCGGCCTGAATTTTCTTACCTACAGTCCAGCTTCTATCTTCAATCTCTACTCTGAAATCTTTGAGGCCTTCTTTGATTTCTTTTGCGTACTCTGTGTTGTCGTCGCTTACGGGCAGGATTCTTACTTGTTCTGGCGCTAGCCATGTTGGGAACTCTCCTGCAAAGTGCTCGATCATTACTCCCATGAATCTTTCAATGCTTCCAAGGATCGCTCTGTGAATCATAACAGGGTAGTGCTCTTCGTTGTCCTTTCCCTGGTATTTGAGGCCGTAATTTCTAGGGATTACGAAGTCGAGCTGTACTGTACCAAGCTGCCATTCTCTACCGATCGCGTCCTCTACTTCTACACCGATTTTAGGCCCGTAGAAGGCTCCTTCCTCAGGCTTCACCTCATAGTCTCCTACGACTTCATCCATTGCATTTGTCAATGAAGTTTCTGCTTCATCCCATAGCTCGTCAGGGCCTTGAGCCTTAGCAGGTTTTGTCTCCATGATAAAGTTGACGTCGAAGCCAAACTCATCATACATTTCAATGATCTTTTCCAAATGAGCCTTGATTTCTTCCTCTATCTGATCTTTCCGGATGTATGCATGACCATCATCCTGTGTCAAGACTCTAACTCGTAAAAGGCCTGAAAGCTCCCCACTCTGCTCATTTCTGTTGACTGTTCCGAACTCTGATAGTTTGATTGGTAGATCTTTGTAGCTTCTGGTACCCGAATCGAAGATGTGGCTATGGTTGGCGCAGTTCATAGGCTTTAAACCGTACTCTGTATCATTTTGATCCCAGCAAAACATTTCTCCTTCTTCTTTAAAGGCCTCATAATGCCCTGTCTTTTTCCATAACTCTGCTTTGTTAAGCTCAGGAGTCCAAACTTCCTCATAACCGAGCTCCTTATTTTTCTCTCTAATATATTCTTCAAGTTCTCTTCTTACGATCATGCCGGCTCTGTGATAATGTGGTGCACCAGGTGCGTGCTCCGGTACAGAGAACAAGTCCATTTCCTGTCCAATCTTTCTATGATCTCTTTTCTCAGCCTCTTCTCTCTTCTCAATGAAGTCTTCCAACTCTGCTTCTGATGGGAAGGCTGTTCCATAAACTCTCGTCAACATCTCATTTTTCTCGTCGCCACGCCAGTAAGCGCCGGCGATCTCCATCAGTTTAAAGGCCTCAACTTCTCCTGTTGAGTCTACGTGAGGGCCTTTACACAAGTCCTTGAATTCTCCTTGTTTGTAGAAGCTGATTTCATCTCCTTCAGAAGCTTCATCTTCTAAAATATTCAGCTTGTATTCATTCTCTCCATAGAGTTCCTCTGCTTCTTCACGTGAAAGAGTAATTCTCTCAATGTCAAGGTCTTCTTCTACAATTTTCTCCATTTCCTCTTCTATATCCGCAAAATCAGACTCTTCTAGTTCTACTCCTTCGATGTCGTAGTAGAATCCTTCATCTGTCCAAGGCCCGATCGTCAGCTTTACTTGGTCTCCATAAGTTCTTTTCAAGGCCTGTGCAAATACGTGGGCAGCACTATGCCTTAACACATAGATGTATTCACTGCTTTGAGGTGTTACGATCTCAATTTCGTCGCCGTCTGAAACTGCTTCTTCTTTAGATACAAGTTCGCCGTTGATCTTTCCAGCCTTGGTGTCATCTCCTAGGCCTGTTCCTATTTCGTATGCGACGTCTTCTACTGTCGAGTTTTCTTCCACTTCTAAACTGCTGCCGTCAGGTAAAGTAACTTTAATCATTGAAAATTTTCACTCCCTAGTTTATGAGAAGGTTTTGAATAGCCAGTGTTAAATCTAGGCCTGTCAAAAGAAAAGTTATCGGATAGTGGGGTAACCACGTTTCATTGTAAATTAGGTTTGAGGCCTCAGTTCTTAATAATCTATTTGTCTCCATTATTTGTTATGATCAAGGTTCTCCGATTAGGACATAGAAGAGGTAGGGATGATAGAATCTCAACGCATGTAGGCCTGACAGCCCGTCAATGGGGTGCTGATGAAATAGTGTTCTCAGGAGAGAAGGATGAAAAAATTTTGGAGAGTCAGAGAGACATCATAGACCGTTGGGGTGGAGATATAGAAATCCGTTATACAGATGAATGGAAAAAAGAAATCAAAAATTTTGAAGGCCTGAAGGTCCATCTAACGATGTATGGCCTGAAAATTGATGATGAAATTGAAAATTTAGAGCAGGAGTTTGAAGATGAAGATTTACTGGTGATTGTGGGGGCTGAAAAAGTACCGAGATGGGTCTACACTCATGTCGATTACAATATTTCGGTTGGAAACCAGCCACACAGCGAAATAGCAGCGCTTGTGGTATTCTTGGATAGGATTCAAGACTCAGGGATAAGAGAAGAGTTTAAAGGGGCTGAGATAGCAGTTGAGCCGAGCAAAGACCAAAAACTCACAGAGGAAAAGTAATCACTATACCATAGCAAAATAATAAAAGTTTTCCTGGCAATCTTGGTATTATGAGCTTCTTTCCTCTAAAATCAAGGATTCTGGACAACCCGGAGCTTGAGTTCGGAGATCTTGAGGGGGCTCAGAAGGCTAAGAATCTGAAGAAGGACAGCGCTCTTGCTGAGTACTACTCTGAGACTTCTGATTACTCCGATGAAGGTGTTGTGAGGGTTGGCAATATAGAAGGTGTGGAGCCTCTGGTTATAGAGAAAAAAGCTGACAGAGACGAGGAAATAATGTATCATATACTGGCTGATGAAGTTGGTATAGCCCCGGAAATCCTTGGTGTAAGATTTGATGATAATGTTGACGAGCCTCTGTATCTGATGAACTTTCTTGAGGACTACGGGATGCCTGAGGACAACGAATATAGAAGTCTGGATGACTTCCTGGGATATGTAGAGTCAGCTGCCTCGAACACTGCGACTCTACATAAAGGGAATATAATGCACGGAGACTTTGTTAGGACAGAAGGCAAAGCCGGTAGCGAGTGGCAGGGAACCACTTTTTTGACTAACATGATGTTTCCGGGGTCTCCAAAAGAATCTAAGGTCATAGATTTCGAGTACAGCTGCTTTGAAGGCCTCAACCACGGCGATCAGCCTGAATGGCTGAATCCATCAGGCGTTGAGAATATCAAGGAAGAGAAAGATGCGGTTCTTTTTGCCCTGCAGTGCGAGTTTGTGAGAAATTTCCAGGATGAACTGGAGAGAAATAACGGCAGAGAACTGAATTTTGAGGAGATATTTGATTTTGACCAGATAAGTAATGACTGGAACATAAATGTGTCTTCAGAAGTAGATGACTCAATTGAGGAAAATCTGAGAGAGATTCAATCTACCTTCAACAGGGTTTACAGGGATACAAATCCGGCGCCTGGCAGGATTTACATGAACGGAACAGATTCGGTAATACCAGTCCATGAAGAAATGGATGATTACTCTGATGCTATGAGAACCAGGTTCACGGAAATAGAAGAATTCTGGGACGATCTTATTCAGGACGATGAGGACTGATCTCAAATTTTTTCCCGTCCTCAGCTAACTCTGTTTCCTCAAACTCTTCTGAAGCCTCTTCTAGAAGAACTTGTTCATTATTTCTGTAACGTCTAGAGAAATGAGTCAAAATTAATTTTTCAACTGAGGCCTCTTTTGCAACTTCTGCGGCTTGAAGCGCCGAAGTATGTCCTTTTCTATCTTCTATCATTTCGTGTAGGCAGGTGGCTTCGTGAATCAGTAAATCTGCATCTTCAGCATTTTGAATTAAGTTTTCTGATTTGGCTGTGTCGCCTGAATAAACTACTTTTCTTCCAGGCATCTCTTCTATAACTTCTTCAGGCCTTATTTCTTCTCCTTCCCAATTAATTGTTTCGCCTTGTTTCAACTTCCCTATTTTTGGTGAGTTTGTTAGGCCTAGTTCCTTCATTTTGTCTTTGTTCGCTTTCTTTGAACTCTCTTCCTCGAAACTAAAACCGAATGCATTTATTCCGTGATCGACTTCGAAAGGGCTGACTTGGTAGCCTTCGCCAACGATTTCATCGCCTTCAACTAAATCTTCTACAAATATGTCGTAGCTCCTATTGAAATAACCTGTGTCAAGTATTCTATCTGTAAATTCTTCAGTTCTTGGAGGCCCGTAGATGTAGAGAGGCCTTTCCCTTCCCTCTAACTCCATTGTCTGTATAAGGCCTAAAAGCCCGGAAAAATGGTCAGCATGCCAGTGAGAAATAAAGACTTTGTCAATCTTCATAATCCCAAGTTTCTTAGACATCAAAGTTCTCTGAGTGCCTTCACCACAATCAAATAACAGTCTCTCACCATTAAACTCGATTAAGTTGGCTGGTAGGCCTCTATCACTAGTAGGTACAGCACTCGAAGTTCCAACTGTCCAAACTCTCATAATTCTTATGAGGTAGGTTGTTCTTTTATCGGTGATCCTTTCCGAAAAGTATTTATGTAGTGATGATAAAGTAGTAAATATGGTTGAATGGTTGCGTGAGGATCTAGAGGATTATCATGATGTCGACCGAGAGACTGGTCGAATTATGTTAGGCGACCAAGAAGGCCAAATGTGGTGGATTATAGATAAATTAGAGAGGAACGCTTTTTTGTGGGATAAGTTAGCAGTTAAGGATTTCGAATCTCAGAGAGAAGCCTTTGGGATCGCTCCTGATATCTATGGAGATATAGAAGAAGTTGATCAGGACTTTTTACATGATTACCTGAATGAAGCTGCAGATGAATATGAAGACCTTTCTTCAGATGATTTAAGAACGGATGATAATGAAGGATATAGATTTGATGCATCAGAAGGCTGGGGCTGGAACTAAATTAGATAAATATGCCTAGTCAAATTCTTATGCACGTAAACTTCAAAATCTGCTTCATAATTTCCTAATGAGGACTCGTTGTACATGAATACGGTTTTTCCCTTAAAGCCTTGAATGAAGTCCAAGAATTTTTCTACAGCCTTATTTTCTTGTTTTGAGGCCTTTCCGTACGGCAGGTCTGATATAACAGCATTATATTCATCGTATATTTCGTTAACCTCTGAGATGTCGCCTTCTCTGATATCGTAGTTCAGTATACCGTACTCTTTCAAATTCTTTTTGGCGCCTTCTACCATTTCTTCTTGAATGTCAAGGCCTTTGACTCCTATTCCGCATAGGCCTGCTTCAATTAATATTCCTCCTGTACCGCAGAAAGGATCCAATACTTGCTCTCCAGAAGATACTTCAGATAAGTTACCTAACACGCGAGCCAGAACCGGATCCATTGATATTGGTGAAGAGAACGGTCTCTTCTCATTACTTCTCTTCTGGAAAAGCCCTCGATTAATATCTTCAATTATTTTTCCATAATACTTTTTGTTATCTGTTATATAGACTTTGATGACTGTTTCAGGGTTTTCTAGTTTTACCTTATTTTTCTCAGTAGATAATTTTTCTCCAAGTTCGCTTTCTAATTTTTCTTTTTCTACTTTTTTTCCAGTCAGGTTTTCAACTCTCACTGCGTAACTTCCTTCAGGCCTGAAAGTTTCAGGATCTATCTCTTCTGCTACTTCATGAGTAAGAGCCAGTCTTTTCAACTGATCAGGATGTGACTCTGTGAACGCCAATCTACCTTTACTTGAAGCAGTTTCATCTACATTAACTGCGTTTAGAAACCCGTCCAGCTCTGCCTCAGCTAGTTCAAGGTTCTCTCCTGCGAGTCTGTAAATATACATCCTGGATAAATATTCTGTTGAAAGGGTTAAAAGAATACAAAATCTAAGCTGACACATGGTTACTGAGGAAGAAGTCAGAGAGCAGTTAAAGGAGCTGATGGATCCAGAGCTCGATATAAATGTAGTAGACTTAGGCCTGATCTATGAGATCGATGTTATAGACGATAGAATAGAGATCCTGATGACCTTGACAACTCCGGCTTGCCCTATGGCTGGAGTCTTTGATGAGATGGTGAGACAAGAGGTCGCGCACCTTGAAGGAATCAACGAGGTCAATGTAGAGATTACTTTCGACCCTAAGTGGACTCCTGAAATGGTAAGTGATGAAGGCAGAGATAAATTGGGTCATTTACCTGGAATGCAAGCTTTCTAAACTTCAAAAATTGATCCAACTATTTTTTTATCGGGATAAATCTGTTCAAAGGCCTTATGATATAGCTCCATCTGTTCTTCATAAGAGTCTTTGAAATTATCGGAGCTTTTGATATCTATAACCTTAACTTTAGAATCTGTTATGGCTAAAATATCAACCCTTCCAGTAATAACTGAATCTTGGTCAGGGTAACTGAATGACACTTCTGATTCAATTTTTCCTTCTAAACTGTCTATAAACTCTGCTAATTCTTTTTCTACAGAATTCTCTGGTTTCAGGCTTTTCTTGATGTAGTTCTCGGCAAATCTGTGGATATCATCTCCTTGGTCTGCGTGAGATGTCATCTTTTCATCCAGGTCTGCTTCTTCCGATGTTGAAACCAGTCTTCTTCTACTTGATTCAGGGCTTGCAACCTTTAACTCAGCTCGTTCCGTTTCTGCTTCCTCTACAGTCTCAGGCTCAACCTCAACATATTCTTCTTTTAAATCTAGATCATCGTAAAATCGGCTTTCATTTCCTTTTTCAGATGTAATATACAGTTTCTCTTCGGCCCTTGTCATCGCTACGTACATTAACCGCCTTTCTTCATCATAACGTCCGCCCACGCATTTACTAAGTATTTCAGCCTTCCAGTTATCAAACACATAACCTTTCTCTTGATCAAAAATCTTTCTCTGCCTCAAACCTATAACTTCATCAAAACTTAAACTACTGTAACTACTGTTTTTGGATGGGAAAACTCCGTAATTAACATCAGAGACAAATACTATTGGATATTCAAGGCCTTTTGCGCCGTGCACAGTCTGTATTTTCACACAGTCTCTTTTTCTTGAAGTATCAACCTCATAAATCTCTCCTTCAGAAATATTGTCCTCTATAAACTGTATTAGGTCAGATTCGGTCATGAAACTGGAGGTGTAAGTATCTACTATAACTTCTACAATCTTCTCGGTCATCGAGTTTTCAAAACCGTAAAAACTGAAGACCTTTCTCATTACTGATTCTATCTCTAAACCTTTCAAACTATCTCTGAATTCTAACAAGTTTTCGGGAATTTCATCTTGGTCAAAAATCTTACGGGCCTGAGTCATGCTATAACCTGTTCTCTCTAAAATAACAGCCCAGCCTTTTCTTGAATCTCTTAAAGCTCTGAGCCAGGCTAACAAAATTTTAGCTTCTTCAGTATTGAAAAGCTCAACACCTCCTTCATAAGCAACAGGAATACCAAACTCTGAGGCCTCATCCTGCAGCTCCAAACCAAATCTCCGGGTCCTCGAAAGCACAGCAATATCAGAATAATCATACTGATTTGAAAGAGTTTGAATCTTAGCTAACAAGTTCCTTTTCTCATCTTCACAGCTATACTTAACTATCTCAGTATCACTGATAGAGGCCTCACTCTCTAGAGATACTATATCAGGTTCAGGTACTGTCTCATAACGGTTACCTTTCAAAGTAAAGGCCTGCTCTGAAGCATCAAGAATCGCCTGAGATGAACGATAATTCTTAACGAGGTTAATCTTTTCAACATCAATACTGCCAAAATTAACTCTCTTTTCATCACCGTTTAACTGGTTGATATAACTGTTCATCCGTTTCTGGAATCTCTTAATATTATCAATATCAGCGTACTGGAAACTGTAGATACTCTGCTTCCAGTCCCCTACAACACAGATATTGGGTCTTTCGGCAAGTAGTAAAGATATCTTCAACTGGATTTCATTTGTGTCTTGGAATTCATCAATCATTATATGGTTGAACTGTTCATTTTCCCTAGCTTCCTCGCTCGTATAAAGGGTTACATAAGTTAAAGCCATTAACAGTCCAAAGTTCAGGTAGTTGTTCTCAAGACAGTACTTGATATAGTTGAAGTAAAGTTTGTGGACAAAATCTTTCAGTCTTTCACGGTCCTCTTGGAAGCTTTTCTTACAGAAATCTTTTCTCACCTGTTTGCAGCCATAATCACCTACAATGTCATTGTACTCAGGAGCATCTTCTGATAAATCTTTGTAGTTGTAGCTGTACATTCTCTGCCTGAGGATGCTCTGCTTCTTACCTGAATCCGTTTCTCTAGGCATATTAAGTTTCTTGAAAACTTTCCTGAACTCTTCAAAGCTGCCGTCCAAATATTCTTCAGAGTTTAAGAACCAACCATCTTTTTCAGGGATTACGCCTCTACTAGCTAATGACTTCAGCAAACTCAACAAACTGTTTTCATCCTGAATTATCACATAGAAGTCCAAATATTCCGGGTTGTTTGCTCTGAAGTTCCCATAGAAATCGTTGAAAAACTGTTGTTCACGAATCTTGCTTTCTAAAGGATCAATATTCTCTAGTTCATCATCTATACCGATTTTCTTAGGCGCATAAAAACCATGACGTTCAAGAATCTTCTGGCAATGACTGTGAAACGTGGAAATAGGCGCATTATAAATTTTTGAGGCCTTATAACTTGACTCAGAAGCTATTCTATCGCTCATTTCCTCTGCAGCATTACGTGTAAAAGTAGCTAGAAAAATATCTTCAGGCCTCGAATCTTCAAGAATATTTAGATATCTTCGGGTGATTGAGAATGTTTTACCAGTTCCTGCTCCTGCATCGACTAAATAAACGCCCTCTGTGCTTTCGATAAGCTTTTTCTGCTGTTTGTTCGGGTTCAAACTATCAAATCCTCCTTACCAAGTCTAGATATATCCCGGTCACCAACAGGATAACCTTCCTCCTCGTATTTTTGTATATTTCCAAGCTGTTCTTTAACAAATTCTCGGATACTTTCTTTGTCTTCTTTGAAGTAACGTGTGTTTCTATACTCTATTATCTTCCTAAACATTGACTTAACGCCTTTACGTACATACTTGTAATTTCCTACTTCTTCGAGCGCATAAGATTCAAATTCTCTGTATATATCTGTCTCTGTTATCTCGTCTTTAATATAGACTTCCGGAAAACTGTTTTGGCCGAAAAAATCCTTGAAAACAGGATAACCAAGCTTCTCCAGAGTTTTTCTACGGTTATTACTTTTCTTAACATCCTTGATTAAATATTCAAATATTTCTTGAGAACAAATTTTTTCCTCAAAACTTTCAGCCAATAATTCTACTGTTGTAACCATTTCATCAACTTCTCTATCCGTTAACTGGCCTCCAAGATCATTCAGAAAGTAAACAAAAGAAAAACTTACTTTACCATCCACATATTTTGAGTGATGCGTCAAGTACATCAAGGCCTGAAAATCAGGGAAACGTGCATCTTCAAAAGTTTCAGGCCTGGAAGACTTCACAATATCCTTCACAGATTTCTTACGGCCTGATTTGAAATCCACTAAATGATTCTCAGCTTCAATAAGATCTACTTTACCTTTCATACCGTCTTCTTCGAAGTACATTTCAGTAGAGTTAGTTTCAATTTCCAAGTCTAGCTCTTCAGCCAGTTTGTTATCTGAACTATTGGCTTTGTAACCTTTACCTGAGTAAGAAGTCTGTGGGTTAAGGAAATCCATCAAGTTCTTCAGGCCTTGATTAATTTCAGTCCTTATTTGGATCATTGAGCTGTCATCAACGATTTTAGTCATTTCATTTTCGAAGTAGTCTGTTATTTTTTCTAACTTGTTCTCCACGGCTTCAGGATGATTAAAGTATAGTTCTGCAAAGTCATGGAATAACTGGCCTTTCAGTAAGTGCTCTTCTTCTGCCTCTGAAACAAGTTTAGACATGTAAAATAATCTTGGAGACCTTGCTAAATCACTTAGAGAAGACTGACTTAGAAAAGATATCTCCTCTCTTTCAACATCTATAATTTCAAAAGTTGAGGCCTCGATACTAGAATTAAACGCTTTGAAATCATGTGGTAATTGGCGGAAGTTCTCAACAGTTTCACCTACTATTTCATCTATATGGAAGCAGGGCTTGATATCTTCCTCAAACTCTCTATCTTGAACCATGTAAACAGTTTTATCACCTGACTGCATCATTATCTCAAACTCAGACTTATTCTTATCCTCAAACCAGTTTTCATCTATCCAAGGCTCTTCAGGAAGACTTTCATTCCACTCGCTGCTGATACCAAGCAGGAAAACTACAGGCCTATCAATCACAGAAGCATTCTTAGGATCTGCTAACAAAACACCGGTATTATTTTCATTTAATTTACTGTCAAAGTTAGATACAAAATAAGAAAGCTTTCTAACCCTTTCTTTATTCACAGGCTTATCTTTTACACCTAAATCATTGACCAGGTTCCTTATATGGCTGTATTCTCGGCCAGAAAACTCTTCGAACTGGTCTAAGGCTTCAGAAAAATTCATATAACTTATAATATTCATAAACTCTTTCAATTCGGAATCTGATGAAGAAACAAATGCGTTATCTCCACTAGAAAGTTTGAGACCAAGTCCTTTCTGTAAAGGTTTAACATCTCTCACACGAAGTTTTCTGTCTGTTACGCCGGTTTCCAGTAAAGAAATAAAGGTTCTTAAGTCTTTGTCTCTAGAAAGATTTTCGCTACGAGTATAACTTACATTTTGGGACTTGAAAACAGACTCAATCAAGTTCTGATAACTAGAATCGGGCCTTACTACAACACCTGCGTTTTCACTTCCTACTCTTTCAATATTTTTAACAAGCGAGTTTACCAGATCCAGGCCTGACTCGAAAATATTGAACTGGTCAAAACCTGTAACTCTGTCAGTAAAAATACTGTACTCATCGTATTCTTCTGGTAATACAGTTTTATCCAATTCATTGAACTGAAAAAGGTTAACAACAGCTACATCTCCACTTACTTCAAAACTGTCAACGCTGTGAAAACTTGTTTCACACTCATCGACAATCTCTACTATATCTTCTAACATTTCCTCTCCATATCTATCAAGTTCTAGGATTTTATGGAGATCTCCTGTATGCTTCCAGGCCTCAAAAATCTTATCTAAACCGTAAGAAACCTGTTTCCAGGAAAGACTTGTTTCTTCTACAACTTTGAGAAATACTTCTCTTCTAGAAGCCTCATCTCCTGTAGAAGCTAATCTTCCGGGAGTTGAAGCAAAGACTCCTTTAACAGGCCTATCAAGTCTCCTGTTTAACGCATCAGCCAAGGCAGCGTCAGCTGTAAGAACGGTTTCATAATCCTTGACCTCTTCGTACAGACTCTCCAGAGATTTTACCTTTCTCACAGTTATACTTGAGTCTGGAAATCTTTTATCTCTCTACTCTTGAAGTTCAAGAAGCTGATTATAGGCCTGACCTGCTATCGACAAAATGCTGACAAAAATCACTGCAAGCACTAAGTTGTACAGTAACATTGATACTAATGCCACACCAGTCCCGGCTAATTGTGCTATCAGGAATAAAGGAATCGAAATTACGCTGACTATTAAAGCTGGTATAGTAACTAATACCCCAAGGCCGAATAGTTCTAATCTATTTCCTTCTGTCAGACTGTAACTTGATTTGAAGGCCTGAATAAAGTTCTCGTCTTCAACTGCAATTCTGAAACTGTAGAAGTAAAGTGCTGTAAGTAAGAATAGTCCTGGAACAATTAATAGCAGGAATCCAAATCCTACTAAAATGCTGAAAACAACACCTCCCACTACAAAATTGATAGCAGGCATCAATAAGTTTTCCTTGTACATTGATTCTTCAAGCTCTGAGCTACCCGAACTGTAAAATCTTAAAGCTGTTAAAGCAAGTAAAACTGTCAAAACTGTTGAAGCCAATAAAAGCAGAGATCCTGTAGCCGCACTTGACCCTATAGCAAGAGGTGCATTAGCGGCCTGACCATCCCAAGCAGTAAGAGTATCTATACCAAAATCTTGAAGTAAATAAACAAAAGTTAAAGCTAAAACAATAGTCAAAGTAGCTTTATTCCACAGGTTTTTCAGGCCTCCAACAAATGCAGCTCCAATATCAAATGACATAACAAAAATATGCGTTAAAAATCATTTTATAAGTTCCGTTTTAAATAATCAGGAAAATTCCTGCCTTTAACGTATCTCAGGCCTAAATCTTCACACCAATTTATAACTCCTTGATCCTCCGTGACTACTCCGGCATCTAACTCTTTAGCCAGTAAAAGTATATCTATATCTTCTTTTGAGTCTATAGTACCTTTCCTCATCTTTTCCTTATAGTTATCTCTTAAATTGGAAACTACTTTGTCAGTCTTAGAATAATGCTTATGCTCAGGCTCATCAACTTCATCTAAATCTTTCCTTACAGCCTTCTCACTTAAACGTAGGCCTTTGTCCACTCTTTCACGCATATCATCTATAAACTTGTAAAGCATCTCACCCGGTATACTTACTTCGTAACGCGGAGGGCTTTTCCGAACTA
>LKMQ01000002.1 GCA_001564145.1 Nanohaloarchaea archaeon B1-Br10_U2g29 | reverse complement strand
CCAATAAAGTCTGGTGTTGTCTGATCAGTGTAGAATTTGCCCGGTATGTTTTCAGTTAAATTAGATATATCTTTTATCCCTGATTCTCTGACTTCGTAAAAGTCAGCTTTTCCTTCTTCGACTATACAGAATAAGACGTTGTAGCTTCTATTTTCTTCAGCTTTTTCTAATGTTTTCCAGTCACTTTCTGAAAAATCTTTCCAAAGCTCTAATTCGTCATTCTCCTCCACATTAAATGTATGGTAACCTAACTCTACTCCTTCAGCACCTTTTGTAATCTCCCCAGTAATTCTCAACCGGTCTTCTTGGTACTCAGTCTTCTCTACCCTTAACCTGAGAACCACACTTTTCTTTTCACGGCCATCTAACTTAGTACGGCTTGTCCTTTTCTTAACCTCGTCACCTTTACTGATAACTTGGCTCAAATACCAGAGATCATCCTGATTCTCAATCCTCAACTTGAGATAGCCTTCACCTACAGATTTATTCAGAGATTTCACAGTGCAAAAAATTGTGTCGTACAAATAAAAACCTCCAATACACACAGTTCTATAATGTCGAACACATTCGTCGCAGTCTTAGCAATAGGCCTAACAGTATTCGGACTAGCATTCATAGCAACCGAAATCGGACCCGGAGTACAGGACCAAGAAGACGAAATGATATTCTTCGACAAAGACATAGGCCAAATAGGGGAGACACAGACAGACACAAGGCCTATCGAACTAGGAAGTTTCACAGTTGGAGAAGGAAGAGGAGATATCCAAGCTTACAGAGCTGACAGAATGGAAGTAAGCCAAGGCCGTATAAGAAGCAGCCCATTGACTTTTGAATACGAGGCCTCACAACCCCAGGATGGATCAGTAAGTTTTAGAGTTATAGGTCGTGAAGGAAACGGAAATCTTTACGTTGAAGTTAATGGAGATAGAATATTTTCTGAGCCGATGACTTCAGACTTTACAGGTGAAGGCCATGAGGTTGAAATAGAGGAACAGTACTTGAGACAGGGTATGAACAGTTTTGAAATCGGGGCTTTAACAGGCTCAATGTTTTCGCCAACACTTTACACTTTAGAGAATATTAGAGCTGAAGTTAACGATAGAAGCTTCCACGACAGGGTCGAAACTTTTAGAATGTTTGAAAACGAGTTCAATAATCTTCATTCAACCGAGTTAAACTTTAGGATACCTGCAGAAACAACTCAGCCAGATGCACCATTAGAAATCAGAGTAAACAATAACACAGTTAGAGAAGATACTCTTGCCAGAGGAGAGTACGAAGTTGAACTAACTCCGGAGAACGCAGATCTGAGGCCTGGGCAAAATACAGTTCGTTTCCTGACCTTTGATCAGGCGTTTTACCAAATAGAAAACTCTATAATAAACGTTCATTACAGTGTTACAACAGATCCTGAAGGTCATACAGAAGAAATTTCACTGACTCAAGAAGAACTAAATTTTGCCAATAGAGAAGATACTCAGGAAGAGCTGAGGTTTAGATACACTAACATTAACAATCCAAACAACCTTCAAATTGATTTGAACGATGAAACTTATGATTTGACGCCGCAGAATGGCTTAAATACTGTTGATATTGAGGAAGGAGTTCTTGAGGAAGAAAACATCCTTACACTGAGCAGTGAAGGGTCCTTTAGAATAGAAAACCTTCAATTAACTAGTAGAATAACCTCAGAATGATTTTAAGTATAATAAAAAGATATTTCGGCTCATTTATCTTTTCTTATATACTCTTAGGGATGTTAGCCTTCATGTATTGGCCCTTAGGAGGATTAAGCTTTCTAGCCTTCTGGATATTTCTAGGTTCAGGCGTTAGTATAATAGCTTCAGTAATTATTGGAACGTTATGGACAGTAATATTTTATCCAGGATTAAAAATTGGAGTTTTAGTACCTCTAATTGTTGTTAGAATACTTGTACATCTATTTATTGTAACTCCTCTGCATTTTATGGGTAAATCCTCTAGTTTCGTTATAGGCGGTCTTGAGGCTTCTATAGGTAATCTTACTAAGCAGAAACCAGTTGATGATAAGGACGAACCTGTGACCAGGCCTAAAATCAGCTATGTAGTTCTATTTGTTATCTTTTTAGCAGGTTTAACTTATATCGTAGGTGTAGATGTAAGCACATTTGGATCTATGATGAGTCAAGCCACAATTTTAATCTTACCTTTAGTGTTGATTCCTTTAATTTTGACAATTCTAGTTAGTGGTATCAGTTTAAAATTAAATGGAGTATCTTTTGGTTCGGCAGCACCCACCAACCAAGAAAGAATAGATGCTGTCGACCAAGCTAGCAATGTTGCAGAGAACGCAGTCGGAGTTTACAAGGATTTAGACCATATCAACGAGAAAAGGAAATCTATAAAGAAAGGCGCAAAGACCTTGAAAAATGGCAAACATGCAGAAAGAGCAAGACAAGTTGGTAAGGCCGCAGATGAAGTAGTTGAGAATACACGCGGACTAAGAGCTATCAGCTCTAACCTAAGTAAACTTCCAAAAATAGGTCCATGGCTTGAGGGATTGGTTGGAGGCACTGCTGGAGGTACAGCAATTCTCGTTCTTCTAGTCGTTCTAGTAATAATTATATTTCTATGGTTGTTAGTAGCGGCATTTTTCATCTTCATTACTGGAGGGATTTTCTATACTATAGTATTCCCATTCCTAGGTGATGTATTTGGTGTTGCGGGAGCTTATGGTGCAGATATTGGCGGTGCAGTAGGTTCAGGTCCTAGCGCCGATCTAGAAACTCCTTCTGCAGTATCTAACTCCTTAAGTCTGGCTGGTGCACGAATCAGCTGTATGTTAGAAGGCCCTCAATGTATGCAGGAATGGAGGCATAATAATACTCAGCGTCCTGGTTCAGAGTCTGTAGGTCAAGAGTTCGGACTTGAAATTGAAGACTTCAACGTCAATTCAGGCCTAACATTAGATATTTCCACGCGGAGACAGAGCGATACTATACCTGTGCAGTTCGATGTTTACAATCCTATTCAGGGTTTACGAGGTATTGAGGCCCGTGATGTTCAGTACCGTGTAGCGATTGACGGAGGCCCAACTACTAACTGTGTGACGGATTGGAGAGATCTTGGAGGCCAGTTTTTAGGATCAACTGATAATGCTATTGCCCCAGGAGGTTTTGCAAGGCCTACAGGAAGTTTGGAAGACTTGACTTTGAAGAACTGCGGAGCTTTACAGCCAGGATACTCTCAGAATATGGATGCCGAACTTCAGATTAAGTATAATTATTCTTCACAGTCTACTTTACAGTTTGAGGCTATGTCTGAAGATTACATGATTGATCAGGGTATCAGGCCTGAACCTACCCAGAGTCAAACAGCAAATACTCCTGTAATGGCTTACGTGAATGTTCAGTCACCGGTAGTGTTCAGAGATGAAGGTAATGAACGGCAGCCTATTACGTTCCCTGTGTGGTTTGGTTTTGAGACGGATAGATTTGATTTAGAGTACAGAGTTCAGCCCCGGGACTTCGAAATCTATAGTTCTAGCCTATTGACTGATGTTGATAGAGCAAGCCCAAGCGACTACAATATAGATATCAGCGATGATGAATTTGCAGGAAGTTGTGATGATATAACTCATGAAGGAAATACAGAATACAGTTTTTCGTCAGACTATAGCGATAGAATTGAGGATAGTCAAGAGGATGATAACTGGTATACTCGAAGTTTGGGGCCTTCGAATGCGGAATGTACTATGATTTTAGATCATGAAAGTTTAGACTCTATCAGCCCTACAGGCGAAAGTATGAGTATAAGAGTCGATGCCAACTACACTGTGACCTTAAGCAGCAGTTCAGAAGACTTTGAGGTTACAAACAATCGATGTGGACGAAGCGGTATAAACTGTCCTATGATTGTAGCAGAAAGCGATAGTGAAGACGGCCTAATTTCCCCAGACTGCAATACTGCAACTGACATCCAGGCTACCGATGGATGTACAGTTGTAGAAAACAATGATTTGTGGGCGAGCGGACCTGAACCGATAAATGATGATAATGATGACCTAAATAATGATATTAGAAACAGAGAAACTGCTTACCGATTAGAGACTATAATTAATGAAATTGACGCAGAGGCGCCTGATGGAGAATCAGGGTTCACCACATACTCTGATATCGGCGGCCGTATTACAGAAAACCATGTGGCAGGATTAGAAGATCTTCCAAGCGACATGAGAGGTGGCGAAGGAGGATGGATAATGTACGTAGACTTGGAGGGTTACATAGAATTAGTCGAAACGAACCATGCCTACTGTTCTCCAAGCTCTGAGAGCGACCGTCTAGAACATTTAGCAGATAATAACAGAGATATCCCCTCAGAAGATAACATTGTATATGCAACATACCGTGTCGAAGATAGAAGCTGGTGGGATGAAAATGCTCCTTCCTGGCTTGGAGGCGGAAATCCTTGTCCTACAGAAGAAGATTAAATTACCTGAAAATAACAAGTAAGTTATTTATGATAAGATACAGCCCTATTATGAAAACTGCTTTGAGGTAAATTATTTTCTTCTCTTCATTAAATTTTAGATAGGGATAAATTGTTAGAGGAATGACTAAGGCCTTAATTGGAAAGATGATTTCATATCCATATCTGCTCATAAGTGGTTCTAAGAGAATGTTTGTTTCTTCTCTACCAAGATTCATTCCAATGAACGTAGTTATGGCATCACCTAAATGAACTATATTTGATAAAAATAGTAAGGCCAAAGCCTCTTTTCTTTCTCCTATAATATATTCAATTGAAATTAAAAAGAGAGTTAGAATTGACAGCATAATTAAGACAATAGTATTGAGGTAGAAAAGGCCTAATAGCAGCAGGGCTATTGTTGCTATTCTAATATCGGTTTTTGAAATAAATAATACCGTGAATGTTGAAACTGCTGCAACTCCGAAATTGATTATTGGTGTGAAACCTGAGTTCAAGTTAATTATTACAAATGCCAGAACAGTGAAACTTAACTGCAATATAGTTATATCTTCTAGAAATTCTTGAGCAGTTAGAATCTTTTTATTCAAGGCCTCCATAATATAGTTTGTAATGCGTCGAAGACATCTATTAATGTTGATAGGATTAGTACTGGTAACTTCAGGATGTCTTAATGGAGGTTCCACTCAGTCTGATGGAGACCAAGCTATTACAATTGAACAGTTAAGTGTGACGCCTCAAACTGTTTTAGCTGAGTCAAGTACGACTGCAATCCTGCATGTCAGGAACTCAGGTAATTTAGATGCAAATCTTACTATTGACAGTGACTGGGATGATAATGAGTTACACAGTAATTATGGTGATAGGCTCTTGACTAATAGATGTCGGGATATATTTGAGATAGATGATTTTAGCGCAAGAGGGCCTGGTGATGAAGAAGCTGATAAATATGAACTACCTTCAGGTACAGAGGCTAGGTTTACTTGGAGTTTAAGCAGTAGAAGTGCGAATGTTCCGATCCAAGGCCTTTCCTGTAATATGAGGTTCCAGGTTCCTTTTGATTACAGTGTTAATGCTTACAGGCAGCTTCAGTTTGTTGAAGACAGAAGTATAACGGGGACTCCCGATCTTGATTCTCGTTCCTCAGCAGGGCCTATGATGATAAATATTGAGACTATAGGCTCTACTTCTGAGCATGGGCCTTCCACTTTTGTAGAGGGAGATACTGCAGAAGTAAGGATCCAGCTTAGTAACCAGGTAGAAGAAGGAACAGACTATACAGGTTTCATTGAAGCTGATCTTCCTGAAATTGAGGCCTCAGGATTTGATTTTATAGGCGATGGCGATGATGAACTAGAAGACTGTTTAGGCGAGTTCGATGAAGAAGAGAACCTTATTATGTACGGCGGAGAGTCACAGGTTATTAGATGTACTATAAGCGAGGATGTGTTTGAAGAGTTAAACGGCTCTACAAGAGGGGAAGTCCAAGTATCCGCAGACTACACTTACGTAAAAGATTTGGGTACTCAGCAAGTAGAGGTGGAGTACCGTGGATAAACAAATAATTTTGCTGATATTACTAGTAGTAGTTACATCGGGATGCTTGGAGGAAATAGGCCTAGAACAAGAAGATGAACTTCCTAACAGAGGACTTGAAATAGAAAGCTATTCAGTAACAGACAGCGAGTTAAGGCCTAATCAACAAGCAGTTATCAGAGCAGAATTTAGAAACTATCATAGAGATATTGAAGTAGAAAATATTGAGTTAACAAATTATGGGACTCTGCTTTCCGTTGAACCGCAGGGATGCACACCAGATATAGAGGATTTAGAGGAAGCACGTGATGGTGTACAGCCTACAATGGCTTGTACCTGGGTTGTAGAAGCTCCCGAAGAAGATGAAATTGAAGGATTTGATGAGAGTAGGGAGCCTGTACAGATGAGGGTAGAATATAGAGCTTCGATGGAGAATACTGATCCATTAAGAGTTGACTTTAGGCCTGTAGA
Organism: Nanohaloarchaea archaeon B1-Br10_U2g29; assembly: GCA_001564145.1. Lineage (GTDB taxonomy): Archaea > Nanohalarchaeota > Nanosalinia > Nanosalinales > Nanosalinaceae > B1-Br10-U2g21. The sequence goes on along the minus strand of LKMQ01000002.1, from coordinate 29,272 downwards.
AGAGATTGAGGCAACAAATGTTGTTTCTCAATCTTCAAGTAATGGAGAAGTTTCTTTAAGACTTGCTTCAGATAATCCTGCTACTTTACAAGCCGGAACAGATCTAGAAGTTATAGCTGATAACGATGGGCCTGGAAGACTTCCAGAAGGTTTTAGTTTTAATTTTGAGCCAAGAAGACTGTTTTCCGACTGCGAAGATGGAAAGTCTGAAGAAGGCCTCCAAGATGACGAAGTTAGTTTCTTATGCAGTATTACGGCAGATTCAGAGGGTACAAACAATATCTTTGTTTCCCTAGATTATAAATACGTCAAAGAACCAACTTTGGATGTAACACTCGTGGATAGATAATGGAATATAATTCTAAAATTATGCTGGCACTTATCGGAGCTATTTTAATCACTTCAGGATGTATGAATGGAGGGGATGGAGAGGCTTCCACTGAGGCAATATCAATAAATCAGTTTGAACTCAGTCCCAATCCTGCACCTGGAGCGCAGTCTACAAGTATGCAAATGCAGTTGGAAAATGTAGGAGATGCCGAAGCTACAGATGTGGCTGCAAATGTTTTTGGACCTACAATTGGGGATGATGACAGGACATGGACTGCAGAGGACGGAACAGTGATGACTTTCAATAACTTACAGTCCTCAACAGATACTCAGCCAGCGATTCCACAGCAGTCAAGCCTAACATTTACAACACCAGACTTAGAGAGCGGAAGAAATTTACCATATGATTTCAATGCACAGATTTTCTATGGATACGAAACTAGCTCATCAACAAACTTACAAGTTATGAGCCAAGAAAGATACCAAGAAACAGGAGCCACACAACAGTCAACCTCAGTCAGTAATAGTGATGGACCTATTCAATTAGAAGTACAAGGAAGCACACCTATAGTATTCCAGCAAGAGCAGGGTGCAAGAACTGAGGATCTATGTATAACAGTTAGAAATGCAGGTACTGGATCACCTTTCTATCCTGACGCTATGCCTGCGGAAAGCAGTTCAGACATTGAAGATCAAGAGGAAAACAGAGTACAAGTAGAGATTGAGAATGTCGGAAATATAGTATTCCTAGCAGAAGATGACGACGAAATAAGCACAGGTGACGGAGTCCAAGCTGATGTAGAAATCATAGGAAATGAAGGATTCCACTGCTTCAATATGGAAGCAACAGGCCTAGGAGATGTAACACAGCTTGAACAGACAGCAAACATTGAGATCGAGACAAGGTACGGTTACAGAGAAGAAACATCTACTTCAGTTACCGTTGAGGGCCGTGGAACCGGGTCCACAGGAAGTTCCGGAAGTAGTTCAGATGATGGATCAGATGATGACTCTGAGGATGGTCCTGGTGCACCTCCAACTCCTGGCGATGAGTGATAACCTTGAGGAAACTAAGTCTTATTCTCATTACTTTACTTTTCATAAGTTTTTCATCAGCTGTGAGTATAGATGAAGGATGGAATACAGTATCCGTAAGTAAGGAAGTTTCTGCAGATAATATATTATCAAGTAATAGCTGTGATTTTGAAACATATCAAAATGAATACATATGGAAATATGATAATAGTATAAATGATTGGTCTCATCCATCGACACTAAATCCTGAAGATGCATTCTATATTTACACAAATAATGATTGTTCTCTTGATATAGAGCCAGGTTCTACAAATATCGATGAGATGGAACTACAGAGCGGATGGAAAATGTTAAGCCTTGATTATGAAGATCTATCAATAGTACAGTCACAGTGTTCAATAGGCAGCCATCTTGAAGGAGGAGACTTCAGCTTTTTAATAGGTGGAAATTGGTATCATCCGCTATTGACAGGGTCAAATATGGATAACAGGGGCTATTGGGTTTACCTAGAAAACTCTTGTAATGTGGATTTCGACCAATCTGAAACTCCTGAAGAGCCTGAAATTGAGGAAGATTATTTAGAATTTTCCGAGGCCTCTGTAATATCTAGTGATGTTTCACCTGATGAATCTGATTTGGTTGTTGAGTTCAGTTTTGATCGTGATTCAGCTGTAAGTAATGATGTAGAAGCTGATTTAGGCCTTCATATTAATGAAGAAAGTAGTCCAACAGAGAGTTATACAGTTGAGGATAGTTCTGATACTCAAGAGTTATCTCTTGAATGGAGTGTTTTGTGGGATAAGTTTGGCTCGGTTCAGGAAGATGTTTCTGTGCAGCTTGTTCTGGAAGAGAGACTTGAAGGGGATTATAGATGGAATGAGGATTCTATCGATGCAGGAGACTTTGATATTGAGAGATGCAGTAATTTTGAATCAAATATTGATGCCGATGAGTGGGAGTACGATTATAGTCCCGAAGAGATCTCAAGTTGTTTGAGCGAGGTAAGTATGGATTCCACTTCTAATGAAGATGAGTATGATTTCAGAATTCATTCCGAAGATAATGGGGTTTGTGGTGAAGTGGAACTTGATAGTACATACTGGGATGGAAACGGTGCGGAAGTAGTAGAAATAGATTTAGATACATTAGAAGATTCCAGCAACTTCAGAGAGACCGAACTTATGATCAGACATTTTGAAGGAGGCCCACAGTCTGACTCAGACTGGATAACGCTGCTACAAGAGGATTTATCCAGTATAGACGAAACCAGTTATTTAGTAGAGTTTGTGGAGACAGACGAAGACGATACACATAACTATAATAAGGTCGAAATAACTCTTGAGAATGATTACTGTGGTGGAGATGAGTTAGATGTAAGCGGGACTATCAGTTACCAAGAATACTCTGAAGATGGTCCAGGAACATGTAAGCCAGGAGAGACCTGGTGCGGACAGCAAGATGGTGGTGGAGACTGTATTGATGAAGACAGTTATAGCCCTGGCCTATGTTACTAAAATATTTTTAAGGAATAATTACTGCCTTTTGAGGTCCTAATATACTAGACTCAATATTTGAACTGTATATATAAAGAGTAATGTGTTTTTCTTTCTGCTCTATTTTTGATGACTCATATAATATCCGATAATTCGAGACACAAAAACTAACATTTCCATATTGAAATATTTGTCTGTTCTTAACATTGTAGTTATTTGATTAGTACGGTCTCTTAACACAATATTCTATACATTATAAATTGCGGTCAGTGATAGAAATAAAGTGAAAATTAAGAAGGAAAAATAAGCATTACCATTCTCTTACGAGAATGACTGCTGTGATTACTAGGCCTGCGATGATTGCTGCTATTCCTCTGCTTACGTTGTCTGCTTCAACTGCTGACTGGTAGAGGTTTGATGCTGAGCTTGAGAATCTTCCTATGAAGTCTCCTCTTCTGCTTCGAATTGCTTCTTCTACATCTTCATCGATTACTAGGTCTACTGTTTGTGAAGTTCTGACTTCATTTCCTTCTGCTACTGCAGTGATCTCAACCTGTCCTTTCTTTTCGAAAGGAACTCCTGCATACATGTAAACTGACTCTGTCTGTCCAGCTGCTACTGTCACAGTTTCAGGCCTTATGGAAATCCACTCAGGACCCTGGTGTGTCAGTCTGTAAGTATTCTCTCTTGTTCCCGGGTTAGATAACTTCACTTCGTAGATGGTAGACATGTTTTCTCCTGCTGAAGCGATCTCAGGAACAATATTCATCTCTACATCCCAACAGTTTTCAACTGTAAACGTTGTTTCATCGCTGTTCACTGGGTCTTCAAATGTTGAGGCCTCTGAACTGAATACTACTTCATGTTCTCCGTCTCCTATTTCACTTGCGTTTACATCTAGGCCTGTCTCAACTGATTCTCCTGATTCAAGAGTTACTTCTTCTTCAAGGACTTCTCCAATGTTGCTTGAAAGCTGGAACGTTTCTTCCGCTTCTCCATCGTTCTCAACTGTTACTGTATATGTTGTTGATTCGTCTCTACATACTGTTCTTGAACTATCAAACTCTATGTTTGAGCTCATTCCGTTGTATGCGTCAACTGTGACTGTTCTTTCAGCGTTTGAAGTTCCTGAGGCTTCTACAGTTAGTTCTTGTTCTCCTAGTTCTGTAGGTGTGTATCTTAGTGTTGATACTGCTGTTGTTCTTGGTTGAACGCTTAGTACTGTGGTTGATAGTTCGCCTCTCTGACTGCTTAAACTGAATTCGTCAGGCCTTGTTCCTAGATTCCTGACTGTTACATCGAACTCAGATTCTGTGAATGCTGCTGTTTCTTGTGTTTCCGGTGTTACTGATACTTCTGATTCAAAGCAGTTTTCTGCTTCGAACTGCATGTTTATTGTTTCTGTTGCATAACTTGTTGTTGAAGATGCTCTGACATTGAAGCTTTCTTCAGTTACTTCGCTGCTTGAAGCAGTTAGAATAACTGTCGTTGACTCTCCTTGATCTAGATTGACTCTTTCTCTATCAAGTTCTCCAAATTCTGTTGTTAATGCGAACTCTTCTTGCTGAATTCCATCATTGGTTACTTCGATCTCGTATCTTGCGTTTTCATCTCTGCAGACTACTGCTGACTGTGGCGCAGATAAAGCAACTTGATGATCTTTAATTACATTTACTCGGCCGTTTGTAGAGTATGTTTGGCCATCTGCTCTTGATTTAGCATCTATCTGAAAACTGTATGTTCCCGCATCACGGGTGACACGCGGGTTAAACCATACGTTTACAGTTTTTGATTGCCCTGATTCAAGTTCAATCCTTCTTGGTGCGATTGAAATCTCTCCAGGATAGTTGTGTTGCATTTCATATACATCATCTACAGGTCCAATGTTTTCGACTTCGACCTCGTAGGATGTGAAAGAGTTAATTTCCGTGCTTGATTCTTCCGGAAAAATTGTTAATTCTGCTTGGCTTGCGGTTGCAAGGCCTAAAAGCATTAATGTTGTTGTTAGTAGTACTGTTAATTTGAAATACTGCATTATTTGTGTGTCACCTAATAATGATTACAGTAAGAAAATTTTAAATAAAGGAAGGGTAGTTTTAGTTACCGGCAAGTAAAACACCTATCGGTAACGGAGCCACATAATAAAACGATCCCACCTAGAAGGCTCCCTATCAGTACCTCCAGACCTAACCCTAATCTCTTCACTGTAAACAACTTCTCCACCAGATCTAACTGTCAGAGTCGGATGGAAAGTACCCTCCTCCTTCGGTGTAATGTAGAAGTACTGAGTGCTTCTCTCCCCAGTATCCAGCATAACTTCCTTCCTAGACTGTGAGATCCAGTCACGTGGAATACCATCTAGCTCAAGCTGATACTCTCTGAACTCTCTCTGATTGTTGTACAGATCAACCCGGATCATTCCTGAACCAGATCTGACCGAAGTAATCTGATCAGGGAAGTTCCTAACCTCTGAATCCATCTCCAGTACTTCAACCGAAGTACTCTGGCTTGAAGACTGTCCTCGAGCCCAGGCCTCAACCTCATAATCATAGTTTCCAGGACTGCTGCGTCTCTCGAAACATACTTCTCCACGACCATAATTAGAGTCAACCGTTTCTCCATCCTGCTTCAAAACCACTAAAGGCCCGGAACTTTGAGACTCAATCTCTCCACATACCTCGTAAGACTCTCCTTCAAAGACTCTATCAGGACTTGAAGAAGCACTTACTACTGATACAGTTGGAAGCACCTCAATCCTGGTACTTGCTTCTCTACCTGCTGCTTCAGCAGTAATAGTCTGCTCACCAATCTGAGTAGGATTCACATAAACCTGATAATAACCATCAGGCCTAGTTGTAGTTGAACCCAGGCTCCTGAATCTGTTACTCGTTGTTATGTCGACTTGAGTACCTCTTCTAACATCGTCGACGTATCCTGATACTCTGACCGAGTCACCGATTCTTACCTGTGTAGGTCTGGCGCTGACAGATATATCAGGTTCTTCTTGCTCCGGACAACTTCTGACCTGCACAGTCTTCTCTATCGAATCATCTCCAGTTGTAAAGCTAACCTTTTCATTTCCGCTGCCTTCAACACTGACAAACTCCACAGTTCGAGTGAAGCTTTCTCCGCCTTCTAGCACATAAGTTCTATCAATTTCATTTGACAGACCAGAACTTGAAAGTGTAAACGCCCTATCGTTTCTCTCAGTATTCTCCAGATCCACTCTGGCTGTTACATCTTCTCCTCTACATACCGATGAAGGCATTCTCACATCATTAATTCTCACACCAGTCCCCGGATCAGGCCTATCATCAGTTCTATCAAGCTCAAACGTGATATCGCGGTCTCTATCCAGTGTTATGAATCTGTTTTTGGAACGGTATCCGTCTGCTGAGATGAATACATCGTACACTGATTCCTCTAAGTTGAAGCTTGTTCTACCATTACTATCTGTTGTTCTAGTTCTACCATCTGCCGAGACTCTGGCGTTCTCTATACTGTTACCTGACTCTGAATCGACTACTTCAACATCTAAATCATAGAACTCCGGATCTTCATCAGCTGCTCTAACCTGAACTACTCTCGTCCTATCATCAGTTCTGCCGTCCTCATCTTCTACCTCAAGATTAACCCTGTAAAAACCAGGGGAATCAAAAGTATGAACAACATTTTCCCCGCTGCCAGTATTTCCATCGTCAAAGTCCCAGCTATAGCTTTCAATATCTCCGCTGGAAAGACTACCATCAAAAACTACTTCTTCACCAGTTTCAGGCCTATCAGGACTCCAGGTAAAGTCTGCTTCAGGACCATCTATCTCAGATAAAGTCATGGAGATAGTTCTATCCCTATCAATATTCACATCATTTCTAACTTCAGTCCTATAACCTGTTCTGGAAGAAACAACATCATACACCCCTTCTTCAATTCCTTCGAAAGAAGCGATTCCACTTTCACCTGTAACAGCCGAATTACTCCCAACATTTACTTCGGCGCCTTCAAGAGGCGTACCTCTTTCGTTTAGCACAACTACGTTGAAATCATAAAACGCAGGATCATCAATCGGATCATCATTGTCATCTTCTCCTTCTAAACACAGCTGCTGTGGTGCCTCTTTAACTCCAACCAACTCAGAATTAGAGTATAACTGGCCTTCAAGAGCATAACAGTTCCCTGCTGACAGCCCTCTACCGGTTAACTGGCTGAAGGTTCTCTGAAGAGACAAATCCTTATCAGAGTTACCATCAGCACTGCTAAATCTCCTACCAAGTTCAACTCCTCCAGCTCTCCATCTAATACTGAAAGATGCAGGCCTGTCACCCTCATTAATAGTATTAGATCTAAGAATAGTGGACTGCCCCTGCCCAATACTATAGCTTGAGGCAGTTATAGAATTCAAACTTAGATCAGGATCTGTAACAGGATCTTCTTTCTCAAATATTTCGACTACGTCAGATACCTCATCATCGTCGGAGTTAATGTAAAATGTCCTAAATCCGGCGTCACCAACCTCAGTATCCCACTCCAAAGTGCCAGAAGCTGACTCTCCGCCTTCAAGATCAACATTGAAATCTCTATCTCTTCTCTCTCCTCTAGCAGTCAGTTCAATGTTCTGAGAATCAGATTCATCTCCGATGTTAGTGACCGTGTAATCTACCTCGAAAGTATCACCTTCCGTTACTGAAGAGAAAGAATCGATTTCCACATCAAAAAACGCAGGATCATCAGCTCTCTCCCGCAAACATAATTGCTGAGGCGCAGTCCCTGAATCTTCGAAATTGCTGTCGAAGAATACTTCAGCATCTAAATCATAACAGTTACCAGGTTCAAGGCCTGCAGTTTCTAATTGGCTGTAACTTCTTTCCCTGCTTACCTGTCTATCAGAATCTCCTGGAATAAAGCGGTTTCTTTCTGTTAATCTGTTTCCGTCAGCGTACCATCTAACACCTACGGATTCTCCTCTACTGCCTGTATTTCTGACCTCTGCTCTTAATTCAGTTGATTGGCCCGGATAGACGTTATATCTTGATGCAGAAACCGATCTTACCTCAAATCCTGTTTCAGGATCATCTTTTTCGTTAATATTTACCACATCAGATGCTTCATCATCATCAGAACTAACATAAACCGTTCTAAACCCTGCATCTCCTTCTTGAGTATCCCACTCCAAAGTACCTGAACTCGATTCATCAGTATCTAGGTCCACATTGAAATCCCTATCTCTTCTCTCCCCTCTAGCAGACAGTTCAATGTTCTGAGAATCAGACTGTCCTCCGGTATTAGTAACAATGTAGTCAACTTCGAGTGTTTCGCCTTCCGTCACTGAAGAAAAATCATCTATCTCAACATCAAAAAATGCCGGTTCATCATCTTCTCTTTCTCCAATATTTACTACATCAGATACTTCATCATCATCAGAACTAACGTAGAATGTCCTAAGCCCAGCATCACCCTCTACAGTATCCCATTCCAAAGTACCAGACTGAGAATCTTCACCATCCAAATTAACGTTGAAATCTCTATCCTGTCTATCACCCCTAGCATACAGCTCAATATTCTGAGTATCTTCAACATCACCAGTATTAGTAACAATATAATCTACCTCAAAAGTATCACCTTCAGTCACTGAAGAAAACTCATCGATTTCCACATCAAAAAACGCAGGTTGGTCAGCGTCTAATAATGTTAATGTTTGGCCTGAACTCATGTCATCACCGTCCACATTCTCAACTGCAGAGACCTCATATTCTTCACCGATATTAAGGCCTACTTCATCTCGAAGCTCTGAATATTCTTTATCAACAGATACAGTAGCTGTGTCTCCTCCACTTATTCCAGTCCACCGACTGTGAACCGAATTAGATCCAGCAAAGAACTCAACTTCTGCGAATTCATAACTAGATCCTTGATTCTGAACCTCTGCATCAAAAGTAACCGATTCACTTTCTTGAATTTCTTCTTCAGAAATAGATACATCTAAAATTACAAAATTGGTACTATCTTGTTCACTAAATACAACATTATGAATATCAGACTCATCATTTATATCGCTAGCATAGGCCTCTGCTTGTACATCTACATCGCCAGTTTGCCCATAATCAAAATTATCATTTACAGTACACTGGCTGCCGGAACAATCGTCGTAAATCTCATACAAGTTGAAGAATCCGTCGCCACTCTCATCATAGTATAATCTTATTTCTGTCAGGCCTGATCCTTCAGCTTCTACTGTGAAATCTGCTCCTTCATCTACTTCTGCCTCTTCCGGAATCTCTAGTTGGACCTCATCAACTTGGAAAAATTGTGCTGTTGCCGTTGTTGCAAAAAGTACCGTTAGTAGTATTAGTATTGTTTTTTTCATTTTTAATTCACATCGCAGTAGATATCTTGTCCTTCAAGTTTTGCAAACTCTTCCCGTCCATGACTGTCAGCTAAGTAAATATCCCATCCTTCTGAACGGCTATCACCGCTTCTCTCAAATCTATAACTAGTCTCATCAAGAGGAGAGTCAATGTTCTCTTCCAATGTCTCTTCTTGAGAACTGCTTAAACAATCTTCAATCTCACCGAAGGAATACCATTGACGTTCCTGTAGGCCTGATTCTCCTTCTAACCTTCCTGCTAAATATTTTGTTCCAGCAGCACCGCCTAACAATACAGCAGCAGCACCTGCTAATACCGATCTACGAGTAGTGCTCCGAGTTTTCTCGTGCTGCTCCTCTATAGTCATCATTCTTTCTAAGGCCTCATAACATTGTTCTATTTCATCATTGCCTTCATCGTATTTATCTCGAAGCTTTGAATACTTTTCATTTACCGCTTCAGCATTGTTTCTAATTTCAAAAGCAGCATCTCTGAACTCTCTAGCTTGACTCACAACTTCATCAGAATAAGACTCCGCATCATTTAGAATTTCATCAGTTCTCGATTCTATATCATCGCAGTAATCTTCTATAGTATCAGTCATTTCTCATTCACCACCCTTCTAACTTCTTCAGGGTTTTTAGTAAGAATTCCATTCTCAGCTTGAAGGCCTGTCTGTCTTAAAATACTCTCATTTCTATTATCAGGTATTTCTCCGATTTTTGGACCGTTTATACCTCTCTGCAACTCTGCTCCATCTAAAACATGTCTCTCTAAATAATTATCTAGTGACGTCTTGATCCCAGAGTTCTCTAATCTAAAAGTAGCTTCAGGCCCTAATTCTATCATAGTTTTGATTTCCGAGTTAGGTTCATCTTGGAACCACTCAACAAAATCATAAAAGTCTACAGTCTCTTCGTCAATATGTCCTCTTACCCTATCGTAAACTGTAGCATCTTGAATTTCTCCAAGTAGTCCTTCATAAACATCTTCTGTTAATGAAAACTGAGATTGGTTTTCTCTAGAAGTACCAGGATTTAATATTCTAGAACCATCTGCTGATGAATAATCTTTTACCGTATTCACTGAATCTTCTTCATTGTATTGTGATTCTGGGATTTCAATATTATTCCACTCTGTATAACGTTCTTCTCCCAGTAAATTGGTTCTAACTGCCAGCTCATATCCTTGATCGGCTTCGGATACTGAAATCCAAGATTCATCTTTGGCTTGGCCGACTCCCCTATCGAATGTGAGCTTTTCCAATCTCATATGTTACTACTTGTTGATAACAGTTATAAACCTTGTGATAAATTTTCTATCAAAGCAATTAATTTTTCTGAAAGAAAGAAAAAATGAGGAATATTTAACTTAATTGTTCTTCTACTCTGTCAGGCCTATCAGGCATGTCTGGAATATCGTCATCCAAAATCTCCTGCATATATCCTTGTGCTTCATCAACCTGATCAACACCTTCTTCTAAAGCAGATTCCATCTCCGAAACTGCATCATCCAAAGCGTGACCAGTTGCAGTTGCTGCACGATCAACATATTCACTTGCTTCTTCCACTCTTTCATGAGCAGATTCCAATGAATCATAGATTGTTTCTATCTCATCATGAGCTTCGGTTAATTCACTCCTGACTTCAAAGTAGTCATCTTTAGCAGCTTCTGCTCTGTCTTTTAGCTCATCTAGATCAGATCTGAGTTCATCGTACGTTTCTTCTCCTGGTAGAGCCTCTACAGCTGCATAAATTTCGTCTACAGATTCTTCAATATCTCCTGCCATTTCTTCAATACTTGTCATAATTGTTTCACCTCCTTTTAGCTTTTCAAGATTTTCAGGACCGGAATTACTAATATCCCAGTTAGTATCATTTAATGACAAATCCGTATCTTTAAGTATATTTTGAATCTTTTCTCTACCTTCATCTTCTTTTCCTGCTGCTTTATAGATCGCAGATGCTTGTTCTATGAGCCTTATGTGGCCATCAGGCAGATTTCTTTCCTCAATATTATACTGCATTGATTCCTTGTTTCCACCTCTGGAATCAGACTCTTGAACTATATTGTTTATCCTTTTCCTTCGAGCCGGATTCTTAAGACCATCAGCTTCTCCAATCCTCCTATCAGCTTCTTTAATGAGCTCTTGATCGATCTCAACACTCTCATCTTCGTAGTTTTCCTTATATATAGCCAGATTAGCTACAAAGTTTGCAAGTCCGTCATTTCCTTTTTTAGCAGGAGCTGGATGAACTTTTTCTAAGTCATCAAGAAAATCATATTCCGAGGCCTTTACCTCAGGATCTCTTACATCTCTGACTGCTTCCAAAATATAATCTGCGTCATCCAACGCATCGTCAATTGTTCTTTCCCAGCTCATTTTTTAGGGCCTCCCAATACTATCTTCCACTACAATTGCCGTCGTAAATATCTTCTAAATCTGCTAATAGCTGGCTTCTATCTGCTTGTGCAGTGTCATTCATCAGTTCTGCATATTCAGTATCAAATCCAGCCACATCTGATCTACTGCCGGGGCTACCATCCAGTTTTAATGGCTGGTAATCTGTAGTTCTATCTCTATCTCTCAAGAAGTATCCTGCCTGACTATCTTGAACAGTTAGATCATCAAATACGCTCTTTTCTTTGGCTCTACCCAAAGCGTTTTCTAAATCTCTTCTGGCGTCTGGATCTTGATTTGAGTAGGCCTCACATATATCACTGAGTTCTCTCTCTGCATCTCTTACTACAGCTGAAACTGAGTCTGTGACCTCATAAGTTGGTGTTTCCACAGTTACCCCAAAATCTATTTCTCCTGCAGTTACATCATCTAATGCTCGCTGATAAAGCTCGCTTTCTCCAGCACCTATCTGTTCTGAATCAGTTTCATCTCCGTACTCAAGAATTATGTCTGCATCTTCGTCAAATGCATTAACATGAACGTCAAAGTCTACTGTATCTCCTGTAGTAAATGCTTGACCATCTTCTGGATTTAGTATCCTTGCTTTAGGTTCTCTTGGATCTGCTCCAGAGTCTGTATCGCCAGATTCGTCATTTCTTCTTCTGATTTCATACCTTCCTGCAGTCCTATCCCAGGTCCATCTCAATGGTCGTAAAGTATGTCTATTCCCTACAGTAAGGTCTGTTCCTATTGCAGCAGCTCCCGCTACTTTCCCAGCATCTCTTCTTCCTATTGGTTCATTACCTTTCAAAACTTCGGTCCACGAACTTGGCATTTGTAATCACCTATAGATAACAACTTACAGTAAATCTTTAAATACCTTTCGATTTTTTACTACCCTTCACTCAAAAACCTTGATATCGAAACAGTAGCGATCTTCTGAAGGTGATTTATAACCGCATCTAAATTTATCAACTATGTCAAAATCCAAGTCATTATTATCAAAAATATTTTCTATTTCTTTTTGTACAGGCCCGAACTTTTCATCTTCCACAAATGTATATAGATGAACAGTACCGCCTTTCTCAACTTTTTCAACAGCTTCATCTAGAAACTCTACTGCTTTTTCCGGTAGAGGCATTATAACTCTGTCAAACCTTCCATCCAGTTCAGGAATAATATCTTTCACATCGCCACAGTAGACCTCAACTTTATCTTCAACATCGTTGAGCCCAATATTTTCCGCCAAATACTTATAGGCCTCAGGGTTTTTCTCAATAGCGACTACTTTCTCAGCCTTTTCACTGCACAAAATAGCGAAAGGTCCGACTCCTGCAAACATTACCAGAACTTTTTCGCCTTCTTTCACTTGTGAGGCTACTCTTTCTCTTTCAGTTGAGAAACGTTCGCTGTAGTAGGCCTTTGTTGGATCAACTTTGAACCTGTAACCATGTTCTTTGTGAACTGTCTCTGTCTCCTCACCATAAAGTGTTTCATAACTTCCTACCCTAAACTCTCCTGAAAGACCTTCAGTCTTCAAAAGAATAGTTTTGACATCATGATGAGCTAGAATCCCTTCTACTGCTTCTTCTCTATCCCTACTTGAAAGATCATTGATTACCGCGATATCGCCGATTAACTCAAAGCTCGGTAAATCATACTCCTTCTCTTCCTCAACTACATATGCATCTTCTACATTTTGCAGGCCTTTATCAACGAAAATCTTATCTTTGGAATGATCAATTTCTTCTTCATCGTATTTTTCTGAAGAGTAAACACCTAGCTCAAGTTTTACTTCAGGCTTCCTTGCCACACCATCCTCTATCTCAAACCCTTCCCTCCCCAAGATGTCTCTAACTTTTTTTTCAAGTTTTTCCTGTTCCATAAATATACTATTTATAACAATTCTTTAATCTCCACTTAATATGCTGTACATGATAGGCCTTGGGCTCGACAACAACGAAGTAACACAGAAAGGATTAGATGCTTTAGAAGAAGTGGATGAGGCCTACGCAGAGTTCTATACTAATACAGCAAACATCGATCTAGAAAAACTTCCAGCAGACATTGAAGTACTTGAAAGAAAAGAAGTAGAACAAGAAGATAAAATAATAGAAGCAGCAGAGGAAAAAGACGTGGCTTTCCTGGTTTCAGGTGATCCTTTAACAGCCACAACCCATTACGATATCAAACACAGAGCAGAAGAAAAAGGCCTAAAAGTCAAAGTAATTCACGCGCCTTCAATCTTCACTTCAATAGCGGGAACCGGATTAAACGTATACAAGTTCGGAAGAACAGTTACACTGCCTAGAGAAGGCAAACCAGAATCAATCAAAAAATACGTCGAGAAAAACGACTCTATAGGCCTCCACTCTTTAGTTTTGTTAGATATTGATTATAATGCTTCAAATGCTGCTAAAAAGTTACTGGATTTAGGCCTTGAAGATCGGGAAGCAGTAGTTATTGAAAGGGCCAATCATGATGACCTAAAAATTCAGGCCTCAAGCCTGGAAGAAATCTCTGAAATGAATTTAGGGGAAACGCCTCACTCTATCATTTTAACCGGTGAAAAATCGTTTAAGGAAAAAGAATTTATTGAAAGCCATGAATAAGACCCAGGAGAAACTTGAAGAAGAAACTAAGAAATGGCTGCAGAAACTTGAGGACAGGATTGAAAATCGAGATTCAAGAGTTGAACAGATGGAGAACGTGGAGGCCTACAGAAGTGATACCTATCATTTTCTAAAAGAAGAAGATTACATCAGGGCCTGGGAATCAGTAATTTATGCCTGGGGAATTCTGGAAACTTTAGAGAGATTAGGTAAGTTTGAAGAAAAGGATTAATTAACACCGCTGAGTAAAAACTCGATATGGGCATCCTAGGAATAATATTAGCCATTGTAGGACTAGGCATTCTAATAATTGGAGTTTTCGCCCTGGTAGGCGCCGGAACAACTGCTTCAGCACTAGGACTAGGTGACGCAGCAACAACCGTACTGAGCGGAATCGGCTCATTTATAGCATCATGGTGGCAATTATTTGCGGTAATCCTTATCATAGGTCTAATAGCATATGTGGCTAGAAGAGGAACAGGAAGCGGAGGCCTAGGATTTGAAAGAGCAGCAGGAGCAGCTGAAGGAATAACCAAAGGTTTAACAAGTGAAGGTGAAAGCAGCAGCGTTACTAGCGGCCCTTCAAGCGATCCTCCTACTACAACACCTACAGGAGGCGGTGATACCGATGATTCTACCTCATCGTCAGACAGTAGTACTAATGTCAATGTGCAACAGCAACAACAGCAGATGCAACAGCTTTTACAAGCAATAGTAATGAACAATCTTTCTCAAACTCCTGCAGGGACTTATGCTCCTCAACAACAGCAACAACAGCAAATGATTGTAGGAGGAAGCCTAAGCCCTAATGTATACAACACTTTTCTACAGCAAATACAGATGACCCAGGTTAACCAGCAACAGATGATTAACCAGTTAATGCAGTTCATAATGCAGAAAGGCTACGATGGAGTCAGCGACAAAGTACTTGTCCAGTTCATGAAGCAAGTTATGGATGTAGACATAGACATCGACATGGGCGGAAAAGGAGACAAAATTAATGTACAGATTAACCAGCTGATACAGAAAATAAATATTCAGAGATTTGAACAAAACATCGAACAGATTGTTCAAGAAATCAGCATCACAAACAACCAATTTGTATACATAGAAAGTTTAATAGAAATTTTGATAGCAATAGAAGAAGGAGCATTCGTTAAAGAAGGAGATATTATCATAATAGATGCCAAACAAACAGTTGAGATAAAGGCAGAAATCCTAATTAACTTCTTAGAGATACTTCAAATAGTGAAAACATGGGAGCTAAAACAGATGATAGTAGCCCTAATAGAGATGGAACAAACCTCTTGGGAAGTAAGAATAGAACAATTAATTGTAATTTATAGAAAATCAGAGAAAGGTGAAAGTTATGAGCCTGGAGATAGATGGACAAAAATCACTAAACTTATAGAGCAAGATAACAGATTAAATGAAGAATTAAAAAAGGAGCTCAAAGACATGTTTCTTCTAAATCGTGGCTCAGGATATCTAGATAGATCACAACTCAAACAACAACACCTATACGCCATAAGAAAAGCAATGGCTGTACCTCAGTTCAACAAACTAGATTATATCGTTGATGGATTAATAGAATTCATCGTAGACAACAGAATAAACACATTAAATTCTCAGTCTGTGGAAAAAATCTATAATTACTTAACCACAGAAATTGATACTTCCAACGACACAGTAGCAAATGATATAAAGGCCGGAGGACCAAAAAATCTTATGGCAGACACATCACGAGAAGTTCAAACGATAGTTTCTGACCTAAAGAATGAGCTACAGGTCACAGATGCAATCGAACAAGAAACAAAAGACATGATCGGTCACTTAACAGAGTTCGAGAAAATATTTGAAAAAAATGAACAAGTATTTGCTGCAATAATGGGAGTCGAATTCACCAACTGGGATGACCCTAGTCCACAACAAATGTATTCTACAATCAAAAGACTAGATGAAAGAGTTGGGATGGATTTAACAGATGCACAACAAGCCCAGAATCTTGAAAAAGCTGTTAGAGCGATGCATGAGCACCTAGAGACAGCACACAAAGAGTTACAAGATGTTGAAAGCAAACTTGAACAAGCAATGGGATTGGACGGTGACGCTGAAGAACATGTTTCAGCTCTCGAAACACAGTTAGGAGAGTTAGAAAAAGCTGTTGGAATCCTCGAACAGTTCAATTCAAATCAGTAATCTCCCTTTCATTTCCTTTTATATTTCCTTTACGCTAATTTTGTTCTATGAAGAATCTTTGGACTATTGCATCTTATCCAACTGCTGCGTTAGCGGGTTACTTTATTGCATTAGGTAGTCGTGAAGGTATAGAACAGGTTACAGGTCTTCCTGAGTTAGAGAGTACTATATTAATTCTTGTTGTTTCAGGCCTTGTTGTCGGTTTTTTGGTTGATGAGATTATTCCGACTTATATTCATGATGTCCGTGAAGGTAGAGCTGGCGCTGGAGGAGACAGTGGTGAGGACTTCGGCGGCGGAGGTGACTTCGACGGTGGAGACTTCGACTTTGAATAAATTAGGATTTCTTACCTTATTTCTACTATCTTTTTTGGGAGGAGTTTCAGCTGATTACTATTATTATGATGATGGCAGTTCTTTTGATGAGTGGGGTGCTGTACCACAGTTTGATTCACAGGAGCAGATTGTCCAAGAGTTTGTGGCTCCTTTTCTTTTCATAGTTGTTCTGCTCCAGTTTTCGCTAAGAAAGGCTTTAGCTTTTACTTTTGCTCGTGATGATGATTATCCTCAGCCCTTCGGACGAGATAATAAGCCTAATGTCAGCAAAGAAGCTACCGTAATGGCGATTGCAATTGCCTTAATGATGGTAGCATCACCTTACTGGGCTTGGATTCAGGCCTTTGCTGCAGGGATAGGCCTACTTGCTATGACTGCTTTAGTTTTAGTTTTCCTCTTCTTGATTTACATGTATGTCCGGCCGTAACCCCTGTACAATAAAAACACAGAATATGTAATTATACGATATGAAGAGCTGGAAAAATATAGCCTTAGTATTTATCCTGATCTTGTCGTTATACTCTGTTTCTGCTCAAGGCCTTGGAGATGCAAACCTGACAGTTGAGGAAAGCTTAGTTGATTTTGTCACTAATATCTTAGGCTTCCCTGTGACCTCTGCAGCAGACGTAATTCTTTACGTAATCGGGCCTATTATAGGATTTTACTTTCTAATCGTTAATTTCGCTACGGAAGGTTACAATGATTTCCAGAAAAGGCTTGAAAGAAGAGAGTACTATGAATCAGATGAAGATCTGCCTACAGGTATGAAGGTATTTTCATTAATTACTTCTTTTATTACCGTAGTTACCATAGGCCGTATTGCCCCAAGCCTAATACTTTTGATAGGAGCCTTAGCCCTATTATTAACAATTTTAATGTTTTTAGGCCTTCTAAACTTTGGTGGAAACGACGATGAGAATGGTGGAGGTAATGGTGAAGAAGGAAATAATGATGAGGGTGATGCTGGAGGTAATGGTGAAGGAGGAGCTACACGCGAAGATTACAGAAATAGAATAGGGGACGCCGCTAATGAAGTAACCTCAGGAGCAGTTAATCACCTAGATCAACGAATTGAGTCTGGACTGGAAGAATCGCTGAGATATTTTCAGGAGGATATGATTAAAGAGATTGAACTGACTCAGTCAAGAAGATCAGATTTAGACACTGCTATATCTCAAGCTGAGAGCGAGCTTTCAGATCATAATAATTTTGACCCGTCTGGAGATCCTAAAGACTATGATCCTCGTGTTTTCCAGAATTTATTTCAGAAAACTAAGATGATAGAGAAATTGCTTGAAGGGATGGGAAGTGCTATACGTGATGATTTTTCTGGCGGGCCTAACCCCAACTATACTGGAAGCGAATTAGCCAAGTTTGTAAGTGGTAAGGGCGGGATCGCAAGAAAACACGGTAGAAATCCTATGGAAGAAATACAGGCCTTAAATGGCAAGTTAGACAGAGTATTGAATAGTGGAACTGCTTCTCCACCAGATGATGTTTTTAACAGCATTCTAGAAGATCTAACACCGTTAATAGCTACAGGACATTTCATTTCTACCTCCCCATTTGAAATGTCAAAGATAGCTTCAGATAAAGAAATTGCGGAAAAAGTCATAATGAAAGCCGCCTCAATGAAAAGGATCAAAGATGTTTCTGGAAGAGACGAGACTTCAGAACTTCAGACTCTAGCAGGCTGGATGGATGCCCGAAAAGACGTAATTAGGACACTGATAAAGAGGTCTGAGAGACTTTGCCGGAACGAGATGAAGTTCACGGAAAGAGAAGTAGAGGTTATAGAAGAAGCTTTAGGAGAAGACAAACGCATCCATCAAAAGTTAAAGGATATTAAAGGAAGTCTGGATCGTTATAGTAATATAAAGAACCTGAAAAAGGATGTAAATGAAGCTAAAAATATGATGAATGAGATAGATAATAAACTAGCGACATTAGAAAGCCATGCCAAGAGTCATGGAGAATTTGAATCGAATGTGTATCAGAAGCTTAAGGAAGTAGAAGACAAGATATAAATTAGTTACTTCTAAATAACAAATATGTTTTCTGCTGTAGCAAACCACTTTTTATCGACTGATGCAGACAAACATTTTGCCCATAGAATCCTTGAGGAAGCTGATTTAATCTACGGCGGGACAGGTAACACAGGAACAGCAGGTAGAATAGTTAATGAAGCAGAAAATCGAGGTTTAAACCTTGCTAATCTAACTTTCAGCGATATAGAATCCGAAGATCAGCTGCATGAAGTCGGAAACAAAATTGAGGGAAAAAGCCTGTTCTACAGACACAAATCCTTTTCTGAGGCAGATACTGTTGAGGAAAAAATTGACATTCTCGAAGGCCTGAACCTTCTTAAAGAGGAGTATGATGTCGAATTGATAAATGATCCATTGACTGCGATGGCTCACGACAGTAAGACTATAGGTAATAAATTAATAGAAGAAAATCTGAGTAGCACTGCTGCCAGAACCACAGAACAGTATAGTTCTTCAGAAGCTAGAGAGAAAGTAGAGAACAAGCCTGTAGTTTTAAAACCTGATGAAGGAATGTGCGGCGATGATGTCTTTAAGGCAGAATCAGTAGAAGAGATAGATCATTATCTTGAGGGAAAAGATCAAGATGAAATAGTATTCGAGGAGTATATACCTCATGACCTTGACCTATCTGAAAGACCTGATGAGCTAGATGAAGAAGTATATGAAGAGGTACTAGATGATTACGGAAAGCAGATGACAGACGGAAGAGCCTACATAGTAGATGGAGAAGTGGCTGCAGATACTGCAAGAGAAAATGATGAAGGATTAGCCACAAACCTTGCGAAAGGAGGAGAGTATACTGAACCAGAGGAACTTAAGGCAGGACATGAAGCAGCGCTGGCTGAAGCTGCAGAAGGTCTCGACTTTGCGGCAATAGACTATGTCCAAACTGAAGACGAACTCATTATCTACGAAGTGAATGCGACTCCTGGAACCAATTATGAGGATGAAGTAGGAGGCCTGATAGAGCCTTTAGTTGATATGCTGGACACTGATAAAAAAGAAGCATTAACCAGTGAATTTACCGGCGAAGATGTGATAACTCCTAATTCTTCTACTTATAAACCGGATTCAACAGCAGCATATAGGCTCCGTAATTATTTAAACCAGAAGACATCAATTTAGTTTTATAGAGGTTTATTACTACTATGCCAATGGAACAAATACTTAATCAGGCTATGCATAATATTGAGATCCTGGTAGGAGGCGCAGTAATAGGATATATTGCGGGCTCCATGATGACTAAAAGAAAAATGAAAAGAAGCAGCGGTTTCGGAGGAGGCATGATGTAGAAATGAAAGATAAGATTTCTCTCAATCTTTACGAATTAGAGAATGTCCTAACAGAACTTGTAATAATCGTGCTTTCGTTAGGCGCATTAACAGTAGCCGGATGGGTACTATTTGCTTCGTCTTTGAATTATTCAGTTATAGAGTTCGGTAATATCATCCAGCCTTGGGTAACAATGCTGGCATTGATGATTATAGGAAGAGAGCTGTGGCTAATCAACAGAAAGTTCAGCCACTACTTAGAGAAACAGAGCCAAGGTGAATAAAACTTTGACACAGCACGAGTCAGCGGCCGGATTCTCAACACTTCTAGAGACAATGGCCCAGCTAGACTTTTTCACACTCGTGCTGCCATTCGTACTTTCATACACAATATTTTTCCTAGCCTTAAAACAAGTTAACCTTTTCACAGATCAAGATGATGACAACAAATTTGCATCGCTTATAGCAGTCGTAGCATCATTCTTCGTTGCACAGTTCATAGCTACAAATCCATGGTATCAAACCTTCTTCATAGACTACTTTGGAACACTAACAATAGGCCTTGTAGGAATTCTAGGCCTATTTGTATTACTAGCTTTCGCAGGATGGGAGCGACATACAACATGGGCGCCAGCACTAGGGATATTGAGTATAGCAGTTGCAGGCGCAGCCTTCCTAACCGCGGGAGGATTCGGAGAGCCATACGATATTCAGAATGACATCATCACAGATGTGAACTGGGCTGCACTTTTCCTAGATACAGGCCTCATCTGGATAATTATAATAGGTGGCGTACTTTGGTGGTTATCAAGTGACAACGATACGGGTGAAGGTAATGGCTTAGCAGATATATTAAACGCATTGAGAGGGGACTATAATCCAAATGAAGGGTGATGATTAATGAGTTTTTTCGCTGATATGATTACTTATATGTCGCAGACCGACATAATTCATTTGTTCTTCCCATGGCTACTTCTGCTGGCGTTCACTTTTGGTATGCTTCAGAAATATGAGTTCTTTGAGGATGAAGCAGTAACTGGGGCTATCGCTCTTTCTAGTTCTTTCTTAGCTATAGCAGGAATATACTTCTTCCTACCTGAGAACATTTTCGCAAACTTCGGAGGAATATTAGCATTTGCAGCCTTTGGTGTCCTTGGATTCCTCATAGTGATGGCGATTGCTGGAATTGATATTAGTGAAATGGAAGGGCGTATAGGTAAGATTCCTTTAGCTGTAGGATTAGGTATTCTCGGCATAGGCCTATTAGCTATGGCTGCAGGCGCTTTTCCTGTAGAAGAAGTTGTAAGAGAAGTTAATATCGATGCTAATCTTGTGGATGACGTATTAATGCCGATTATTCTTTTGGTATTTATTATTGCAATTGTTGCGGTATCTTCAAGTTAAAAAAATTTTTATTACCAGTCGCTCATATCTATATCTTCTACATCATCTTCTTGAAGATCTGTACTTGTCTCAATACCCCTCTCTTGCTTAATCTCCTGAACTAAAGTCGTCAAATCTTTGACATTCTCGACTAGAGACGGCAGTACCTGTTGGAAAGCTTTTTCCAGGCCTCCAATCCTACTTTGATAAGAATCTATATGATCTTCCATTTCATCTACTTTTTGCACGAACTGCTGCTGGTCTTCATCATCTCTAACTTCTAATTCACTGACACGATCCTCCAAGCTCTCAAGTTCATCAATCATTATATCCATTTCCTCATAAACTTTAGAGAACTCTTTCTCCACACGATTGAACTGCTCAGCCACAATAGTTTCAATTAACTCTTCAACTGCGGGATCAATGTTTCCTTGAGAAAAATTGTCTGGTTCTTGCTGCCCTTCTTGCTGAGGCTGCTGAATAGGTTGCTGAGGTTGAGCTTGGTTTGCTGATGGTTGTTGAGGTTGAACTCCGCCTTGGGCTTGATTCATTTCTTGGTCTTGGCCCATCTGGTTTTGAAAGTCTTGACCCATTTCACCTTGTGATTCACTTTGATTATCAAAACTCGTTTCTTCGTCTTCTTTACTATATCCTTCATCCATAGGGCTGACTGCTTCATCTTCTCCTCCATCATCTGAGCTATAAGCGGTCATGGCCTGTGGACTACCATTATTTGTTGCAGAAGAAGTAACACTGTTGTTAACGGCTTGATTTATTTCCTGTTCACTGTAACGCCCCTGTAATTCCTGCTGTATTTCCTCTTCAGAGTATCCTTGTTGGAATAAATTTTGTACTGTTCTCTCCAGTGAGCCGCCTGAAAGGCCTTGATCTCCGTTTGCTGATTCTTCGTCATCTCTAAGTCTTCCGAACAGTTTGAATTTCATAGATTGATTATGGCCTCTTAACAATTGGTTATTGGTCTTCTCTGCTTTTTAACTTTCTGTCTATAAGTCTTTCAACCTGCTCCTTAGAAATCTTCTCTTCGGCTACTTTCTTCTCCAGTTGCTTTTCAGTTACAAAATTAGAGTTTAAAGGGCTCATAAGATCCATGTAGTTTTCTATTTCTTCAATCTCTGTAGATGTAACAAATTTTCTTTTTTCCCGGTTGATTTCTTTTATATCTACTTCCAAGTTTGCCATTCTATCCCGTAGTTCAGACATCTCATCTTCTATACTTTGGACATCATCAGATATATTAGACGTTTTTTCAAGTAAAGTATCGTCTAAAGTGTTTACTCTTGCGTTCAGGTTACGTAACTTCTCTTCAAGGTCTCTTACCCTTCGATTAAAGTCGTTTACCCTGTCAATAATCTGGTTTATAACTTGTTGGTCTGGCATCCTATCTTTTATTTTAGGAATACGTGAATAATAATGCTGGGATGACAGTACACGATAAAGATGTCTTTGGATACGAATTTGAAGAAGATACAGGAACAGTCAGAATCAATACACTGGGTTCGATCTACGGCGCCTCGATAGAGGATTACCCCGAGGTGATGGCTAGAGTTATTAACATACTACAGGAAGTTCCGAACGCATCATCAATTATACTTTCAGAAAGCAGAGATTACGAATACAGCGAATCCCAAGTAGAGATGCTTAAAGAGATAGCTACAGCAGTACAGGATATTTCAAATCAAGGCCTTCTATCCCAAAATATACGTTCAGAGAAATGCGGCCAACTATATGAAGAGCACCTCCCTGATGTACAGGAAACAGTTTTCACAACCTTAAAACAAGACCCCGTAGGCGCCTACGTCGAATTAAAAAGAAAAAAACGGCATCTCTCTCAGACAGATGAAAGTTATCCACAGCAAAGCAGGTGTCAAAAATACTTTGTACAGGACGTCATAAACCCTGTATTAGAGAGACTTGAAAATACAAAAATAATCTCAGAGGCCTCAGAATACGTTACAGGCCACCACGTGGGAGACAGAGAAGTATACAGAGAATTCTTCCATCCATTGGTTAGGCCTAACTTCATGCTTACAAAATACATGAGTCTACCTCCGGAGAGAGGTGAAGAAGTTGACCGGTATGAATCACGTAACAGTGTGGAGGTAGCGGTTTACCGTGTCCCTGATAAGACAAGGCCTATTTATCATGTGAACCCTCCAGAGTTTAATCTCCCTGAAGAAGAATATAATCTACTTGATGCAGCTAGAAGGTTCATGGCATCACATGAACCAGGAAGCGGTGAGTTTGCGGAACCTGACCGGATGAGAGATGTATTCGAAAATATCGGGCGAGACATGTTACGGGATATCGCCAATCAGATGGGAGTCCAGTTAGATAGGGAAGAGATAGAAGAACTTGGGGAAATACTGAACAGATACACATCTGGTTTAGGAGTATTAGAACTTTTACTAGCCGATCCGCAGGTTCAAGACGTATACATAAATTCACCGATAGGTGGTTCGCCTATTTATATAACTCATTCAGAGTACGGTGACTGTGAGACCAACCTAATACCAACTAAAGATGAAGCTGAGTCTTGGGCTACCCAGTTCAGAATACAGAGTGGAAGACCTTTAGACGAAGCCAATCCTGTACTTGACACTGAAACAGAGGTTAAAGGAGGACGAGCAAGGGTCGCAGTAATACAGGAAAACTTAAGTCCTGAAGGCCTCGCATTTGCTTTCAGAAGGCATCGTTCAAGGGCGTGGACACTACCGCTGTTCGTAAATAATGGGATGATTAACGCGCTCGGAGCAGGCCTATTATCGTTTATTGTAGATGGGAATAGATCTGTATTATTTGCTGGTACTCGTGGTGCAGGTAAGACATCTATTTTATCTGCGTCTATGCTTGAGATAATGAAGGATCATAGAATTGTAACTGTGGAGGATTCAGTCACGGGAGACTGCAGTATAGTTTATATAGAGGATGGAAATGTCAAGTATGGAGAAATAGGAGAGCTTATAGATAATCAGCTAGAAAACGGCGATTCAAAGATTGCTGGAAGAGATGTAAAGAGAGAAAATCCTGACAATATTAAAGTTCTTTCTATGGACAATTCAGGTAATATTCGATGGAGTGAATTAAGTATGTTTGTCCGTCATGAAGTCGAGAAGCCGATATATGAGATTGAGACACGTACTGGGCGGAAGATTAAAGTTACGGAAGACCATTCTATCTTTGGAATGGGAGAGAACGCAGATATTCAAGAGGTCACACCAACCGATCTAACTGAAGGAGACTACATTGTAACACCTAGAAAACTGAAAGTGCCTTCTCAAGAGAAGAACTGGGATCTGACTGAGAAAGCTTGCGAGCTTAAAGGATACTTCAAATCAGGCCTAGATCTTAGAGAGTACAGAGATGAGCTTAAGGAGTTTGCTTCACAAAACGATTATTCTGAACATACTGTAAGTTACTGGATAAGAGAAGATATAGTACCTGTGAAGGCAATTGAAGGAACCTCAATCTCCGTCAGTGAAGATACTATATACAAGCATAAGAGACAGTCTAGTCAACTTCCAGCGGAAATAGAGCTTGATGAGAAAATGATGGAGTTCTTAGGCCTTTGGATGGCTGATGGCTGCTACGACAACCGAAGTGTTCTAATAACGGCTTCCAATGAGAGATGTAGAGAGGTAGTTAAAGATATTTTTGAGAGATTTAATCTACCTGTTAAGCATCATAGCGACGAACATTCATTGTTAGCTAACTCTCAGCCTCTAAAAGAAATAATGAAGTTGTATGGATTTAAGGGAAACGCACATACAAAGAGAGTTCCAGAGTGGATTTTTTCAGCTAGTGATGATCAGAGGCACGCATTTCTCAGAGGCCTTTACAGCGGTGATGGATACTCAACCGAAGATGAGATAGGTATCGATCTCATAAATGAAGAACTTGTTGAGGATATTCAGACCTTACTTCTTATAGATGGTATAAGAGGTAGAGCTAGAGATTCTGGTAAGATGCGTTCAATGAGAGTCAGCGATTTGGAAGGTCTCAGAAAGTTCAAACAAGATATCGGATTCATACAAAATTATAAGAACGAAAAAGTCAAGTTAGAGGGCAAGAAGAAAACCCATAACACTACAGATATAGTACCTTTACCTAAGAGCACCCTCAAAGATATGTGCAAAAAGTACGATATGAATTCTAACGACTACATAAACCGAGCCAATAATCTTGGAAGACAGAAGTTGAAGCAAGTGAAGAGAAATAACCTACTCGATCCTCGCATCGAGAAACACGCTAATAACGATATTTACTGGGACCAAATAAAGAATATTGAAAAGATTTCAGAGAAAGAAACAGTATATGATATATCAGTTCCTGGAGACGAAAACTTTATTACCTCTAACATACTTGCTCACAATACACTTGAGCTTCCTATTCCTCAGATGAAAGATTTAGGATATAACGTTGAACGTATGAAGTCTCGTTCTGTCATCACCCAGGTTGAAAATGAAATGGAGGCTGATGATGCAATTAGAACAAGCCTTCGTATGGGAGACTCTGCATTAGTAGTGGGGGAGGTCCGTTCAGAAGAAGCACAGGCGCTTTATGAGGCTATGCGTGTTGGAGCGGTTGCAAACTTTGTGGGAGGAACAATTCACGGAGAAGATGCTTATTCTGTTTTTGACCGAGTTGTTAACGATCTTGGTGTGCCTACAACCAGTTTTAAGGCCACAGATATTGTTGTCAGTGTTAACAAGATTAAGAGCCCTGACGGAATGGATGAATACCGGCGCGTAACTGGAATTACTGAAGTCAGGAAGGAATGGACAGAAGATCCTCTAGAAGAGAACGCTTTCGTTGACTTGATGAGATATGATAGTGAGAAAGACGAGCTAGTTCCGACAGATACTTTGCTGAACGGTGAGTCCGTGATAATGAACAGAATTGCAGAAAATGTTAGAGAGTGGAAAAATAACTGGCAAGCAGTCTGGGATAACGTTGAGATGCGTAAAGAAATGAAACAAACTCTGGCAGATAAAGCAGATGAAACAGGAAATGAAGAATTTCTGGAGGCTGAAATGGCTGTAAAGGCAAACCAGAAGTTCCATTTATTGGCAAACAGAGTACATGAGGAGTACGGTGAGCAGCAGCCCGAAAGAATACTGAACAGATGGAAAGAGTGGCTTGATCAACAGGCCTAGAGGCAAAAAAATCATGGATGAAGATGAAGAAGAAAGGTTGAAAGAGATACTTGGGGATATTGACAAAGATGTTAAGATGCCTCCTTACGATGATTCTTCAGGCGAAAGATTCTCAAAAAGATACCAGGACTATAAACAGGATGAAGCAGAGTCAGAAAGAAAGAATTCTTACGAAAAGCTTTGCTACCAGATGTCAAATATTTTAGGCCTAAAAGCCGAGGGAAAAACTAAGAAAAAACTTGATCCCGCAATAAAGCTTTTAGATTGGGAAATCACTCCGGGTATGGTTCTTTCAGCTTCTATAGGCGTCTTTGCATTAACTTTCGGGCTTTGGATTCTAGGATTTATTCTAAACGAGGCCTCAGGCGCAGCTTTAGATTTAGAAGGCGGAATTATTCCAACATCATTGATTGCTATAATGGTTTTAGTACCATTTATGGCAGGAGGATACACTTTTTACAAACCTATTTTCGACGCTAAAAGCAAAGTAATTGAAAGCAGCGGTGAAATGATTCTTGCAGTTTTATACATGGTTGTATACATGCGTTCCAGTCCAAACCTTGAAGGAGCAGTAAGATTTGCTGCCTTAAACCTTGAAGGTCCTATTTCAAAAGATCTTAAGAAAGTTTTGTGGAGTGTCGAAGTAGGAGAGTTCAAAAGAATAGATGCAGCCTTAGAAGATTACACTTCAAGATGGAAAAACTACAACAAAGATTTCTTAGAATCTTTGAATCTTTTAAAGGCCGCCACAAACGAGCCTAATCCTAAGAGACGTGAAAGGCTTCTACAAGACGCTATAGATAATATATTAGATGGGACACAGGAAAAAATGAAACATTACGCGCAGTCTCTTGAAACACCAGTAATGATTCTTAACGCTGTTGGCGCTCTTTTACCTGTTCTTGGAATGATAATGCTGCCATTGATCTCAGCTTTCTTAGGAGGCCTAATTACACCCCTCCACCTATTCATAATCTTCAACTTAATGTTGCCGACATTTCTTTGGCTCTTTATGCAACGTACGCTTAGCTCTAGGCCTCCAACTGTTCAAACTAAGCCTGTAAGCGAGGATTCGCTACCTAAAAGAGGGCGTTATGAATTCAAGATTGGCGAAGATGACTATGATATTCCTGTATGGCCGATAGGAGCAGCTATAGCTCTTGTTATATCTATTTATGGTATAATCGGATACCTCTCTTTCCCTTACATGTACCCTGTATCAGATGCATCTGTTGTAAGCGAGGCGCCTTCAATTTTCGTAGATGAAGGAGACCTAGCCCCTTTCCCTCTCTTATTGAGGAGTATGACTATAGTATTTGGCTTAGGCCTTGGAATTGGAGTTACTAAGATAATTGGAAACCGTAAAAGACAGAAGTCCGAGGAAAACTTGAGGGAGATAGAGTCAGAGTTCCCTAACGCATTATTCGAATTAGGAAATAAGATCTCAGGGGGGACGCCAATAGAGCTGGCTTTAGACCAGGCAGCTGAGTCAACTCAAGACCTAGAAATATCAGATCTATTCCGGTTATCTTCAAGGAATATCAAAGACATGGGAATGACATTCGAGGACTCAATATTTGATCCTGACTACGGTGCACTGACAAAATTCCCAAGCCAGATGATCAAAACAGTGATGAAAGCAATCTTGGAATCCTCAGAGAAAGGAACTAACATGGCCTCAAGCGCGATGATGACAATCTCCCGGTACCTCAAGAATATACATAAAACCCAGGAACAGCTCAATGACCTGATGCAGGATACAACAACAACAATCCAGATGCTGGCATATATGCTTGCTCCTATTGTCTCAGGAGTCGCAGTAGGAATGTCCCAAACAATAATTACAGGCCTTTATGAGCTTGGAGAATCTTTCGAGATAGATAGTGGTGCGGCCCCCGAGGGAGAAGAGGTCGCAGCAGGACCTGGAGTCGGAGACGGCACAATTCTACAAAATCTGGACTCAGCTATCCCTCCTGAAATGCTTCAGTTCGTAGTAGGACTTTACCTAATCCAATTATTGTACATCCTTGGAACCTTCTACATGAAAATAACCCGAGGAGAAGATCAAACCTACAAGAACATGTTTATCGGCAAAATCATGATAAGCGGAATGTTCTTCTACATGATAACCGTAACCATAATCAGCCTACTATTCGGAGGCCTAATGACTGGAGTAGCAGTATGAAAGGAAAAATATCAGTCAAATACATAATATTCATAGCGCTGGGAATAGCTGCGGCAGCTCTACTTATTACAACAACATCAAACTTGGTAGAAAATATTATGACAAACGCTCTAGAGAGTGCGTTAGATTAACATCTAAAGAAAATAGAAGAGTTTAAATCAAACCGAAATCATATCTACACTGTGAAAACCATTAAAGGACAGGAAGGCCTTTCAATCGAAACAATTATTGCGCTAGTATTCGGAATAGCAGTAGCCGCAATAGTAATAGCAGTGTTCTTCCCCATCATTACTGGCGCAGATGAAGCCGCAGGCTGTCAAGGACTATTAAGGCCTATTGCATCACTTCTTGCCAACGTAGCAGGAATAAACATATGTTAAAAGGAAGCATGGGAATAAGAACTATAATGGGTCTCATACTAGGCCTCTTACTGCTAGGCGTAAT
>LKMQ01000013.1 GCA_001564145.1 Nanohaloarchaea archaeon B1-Br10_U2g29 | reverse complement strand
TATTTCTTGGTAAAACTTCCGTGGATTATAAATACCGTGGAACCGAATTTTGTGGTAGGAGGCCTTTACAAACTATGTCTAATGACGAAGTACAGCTTGGTTCCTCAGGTGACGAAGATTATGAAGTTGTTCCTGTAGGACCTATCCGCAAACTTGAGCGAAGAATCGATGAAATCCAAGAACAGAGTCAAGAGGCTCAAGGATCAGCACATAAAGATGAACTCATACGTGATGTACTGGATATAATGAAGTCAAACCAGAAAATCGTCAATGACATGACAGAGTCCACTCACGAGCTAAAGAACAGTGTTGAAGACTTAACACATAAAATGGATCAAACTATTGACAACATGAATGCATTCATGGATCTTCTAAACGAGGCCTCAGAAATGGATATGGAAGGAGAAATAGTGGGCGACATGGAAGGTAGAATTGCCGAAGCTATTGGAACTAAGATGGATCAAGTCGCTCAAGATATGAATCAGTCTAACCAACAGATTGTAGAACAGTTGAATAATTTAAACGAAAGTATTAGAAAATCCTATGCTTCTCAATCGGCAGGCAGTAATCAAGTTCAGAGAACACAGAGGCCTCAACAGAGAAGCCAACAGCCTCAAGCTCAAAGCCAAGGAATGAGTCAACAACCTCAAACAGGCGGTAATCAGTCTCAAATGGGTGATGAGAGTTCTCAGGCCTCAGGTAATGATTTTTCGAATGATGACCGTATGAAGAGGTTGAGGGAAAAGTTTGGAAATGTTCAGGAAGAGTAAAGGCGTAACTCCAGTTGTAGCAACCGTATTACTTCTTTTTATAGCTGTCGCTGCTGTAGGTAGTGCTGCAGTATTTTTAGAAGGAACAGTTCAAAGTATTCAGGACGGAGCAGAAAGTGAGTTGAGGCAGGAAGACCGGATTAGAGATTCCGAAATCAGGATTGAAAGCGGGTTTAACAACTCTGATGATAACTTAAGTATAGAAGTAAGGAACTCTGGAAGTATTTCTATTCCAGTAAATGAAAGCGGAGAAACAGTTTGGAGCATTTTTGTAGATGATGTACCTAAAAATGATTGGAGTATAGAAGGAGGTACTGTGGACGAAATCAATCCAAACCAGATTATCACAATTGATACTGAAAGGCCTTTCCCTGATGAAGGAGAGAGCGATACTGTGAGAATAACTGCTCCTTATGAAACAACTGACAGTCATGTCTGCTTTAACACAGGTTCTCTAAGGTGCTAACCTCCAAGTTATATAAGGCGGAAGAAATAATTACTTCATAGATATATTATGTTCGGAACACAGAAAGGTATCACTCCTGTTATTGCGATCGTGCTGTTACTTCTTGTAACAGTCGGAGCAGTAGGAGTGGTTTACACACAGTTTCAGGACTTAGTTGAAGATGATGTGGGAGCAGATTTCCTAGAGGAAATAGATGACGTACAAGTTCAGTCAGTTACTAGAGGTGATCCTGATGAGTCGATGATATTAAGACTTCAGAATCAGGGAGAAAATCAGTATAATTTGACTGAAGTAGCACGAACCGAATTTAGCGTATCCGGAGAATCTCGTCAAGAAAGGGAAACAGCTATGAATATTTTCGATGAGATTTCTGATGTAGGAACTCATGAATGCTTCACAAACGACGCATCTGATGAAATTCAGGAATTTGGACCTGGAGACACAGCTACTTGTGATACAGGAGTTAGTATGGTCGATCCAAATGACGAAGTTACAATTCATCTAATAGAATCAGAGAGCGGAGACGAATTTGACTCCTACACTTGCTCACCTTCAACAAGTACAAGTTCAACTTGTTAAAAATTTTCTATTTCATATTTTCTTCCTTTATTTTTATATTCAAGGTCTGAGAATAGTTAGATGTGAAAGGACAAACTCAAGCTGTTACAGCCGTAATGATCACAGGAATATTAGTGGGGACGATTTCAGCAGTCTATATTTGGGGAACTCCTTTACTTGAGAAAAGAGAAGGCCAAGCTGAACTTAACCAAATTGAAAACGATGTTGTCAGTTTAAGCAATAGTATTGAGTCAGTCGGTAATAGCGGTTCTGGTGCAGCATCAGAGTCAAACATCCGTATCGGTGAAGGAGAAGTATATGTGAATGAAACAGGTAATTATATTGAGATAACGACATTTTCAGATAGATCTCCTTATCCTTTGGAGGCCTGGAGAATAATTGATGGAAGCAATTTACAAGGCCTTACGATTGGTGCAGGAGATTATGGTATTCAAGGCCAGGATAGTGCAGGTGTAGTGGCTGCTAGGTCTGATGATGGTGGGCAAGAGGATAGGATAATTTTCAGGGTAGAGTTTAGAAATTTGTTTGATTCAAGTACTGAAGAAATGGAGTACTTAGATTTGCAAGTTCCTGGGTCTGATACTACGACAGGCCAAACTTCAATATCTATTTCAAATCAAGGTGTTGAACAAGATACTTTTGAGATAGGTACAGGTGAAGATTTTGATAGAGAAAAAACTAATTTAAGGGTTACTCTTTCATGAAAGGTCAGTATCTAGCTGTTGAATCAGTACTTACGTTTGGATTAGGTATTGTCTTAGCTATAGGGGTTATAGGAGCTTTCGATGTATACAGCTCAAACATTTATGAAACATCAGAAGAAGTGCAGGCTACAATGATTCAGAATCAAGTTTTAGAGGCTTTCAATGTGTTGAATGCAGTTGAAGGTAACGCCGAGTATGAAGTCGATTTACCTGATTCCGCAGGTAACAGTGAGTACTTTGTGGAGGCTGGTGATACTGTTTCTGTAGTTGTTGACGGTGAGTCTTATGATAAGCAACTTGCTATAGATTCGCCTGTCTCTGGTTCTGGTTCTGGTTCAATCCGAATAGTTAAATCCGATGGTAACTATAATATAGATAATAGGTAATTGGAAAATGGCATTGAATGGTTTGATTCATAAGCTGAGGAAGGCTAAGCATCCTGAGTGGTATGAAGATGAAGAAGAAGAGGAAAATAATAAACTGACCGGCGATGGGGTAGATATTCCTTCTCCTGGAGAGTTTAGAGCAGAGGATGTTGAGAATTTTTCTGATGATGAAAAGCTGACGGATGTTGATGTCAGATATCCATTGATTCCTGCTGATCCTGAGGAGGGTGAAATGGTTTATGCATGGGCTCACATTAAGTGGAATGAGGATAAAGGCGAGCTTATATATAAGATTATTGAGCCTGAGCTAACTCCTAGGACAGAAGCAGTATTAGAGAAGATTCAGGATATAATGGAGAGAAGTTTCGATATCACTTTAACTGATTTAGAATCAGGTGAAGCTGATGATTACCTTTCAGAAAAAATAGATATGATTGTGGACAAGTATGATATTAGTTTGTCCGATGATCAAAGAGAGATTGTAAGGTATTATACTAAAAGAGACTTTGCAGGACTTGGAAAACTAGAGCCCTTAATGAGAGATACTGAGGTTGAGGACATTTCTTGCGATGGAATAGATATTCCTGTTTTTGCCTACCACAGAAACCCACGTTATGGTTCTCTAAAAACTAGTATAGAGTGGAACGACCATGATGAGTTAGATAAGTTTGTTATGAAAATGGCGCAGAGATGTGGGAAGTCTATCTCTGTTTCAAGTCCTTTACTCGATGGTTCCCTTCCTGATGGTTCACGTGTTCAGGCCACATTAGCTACTGATATCGCCCGTAAAGGTTCGAACTTCACGATTCGACGTTTCACAGAAGATCCATTAACGCCAATTCATATGATGGACTTTGAGACTGAGAATGCACAGATGTACTCTTATCTGTGGACGCTTATAGAACACGGTAAGTCCACTCTGGTATGTGGAACAACAGGAGCAGGCAAGACTTCACAATTGAACTCTCTTTCGCTTTTTATTAGGCCTGATAAGAAGATTGTATCTATTGAGGATACTCCGGAACTTCGACTACCTCATGATCACTGGGTTCCAGAGGTTTCGCGTTCAGGATTCGGTTCAAGTGCTGATGGTGCAGGAGAAGTTTCAATGGACCATCTCTTGAAAGAGTCTTTGCGTCAAAGGCCAGAATATATTATTGTGGGTGAGGTCCGTGGTGAAGAGGCCTATATTTTGTTCCAGCAGATGGCAACAGGACATACAGGATTGTCAACTATCCACGCAGATTCCTTGGAGATGCTTATGGATCGTTTGACTACTCAGCCTATTGATTTATCCCCTTCACTAATTGAAACTCTTGACTGTGTTATGTTGATTAAGAGGATGAGGCGTGAAGGTTCTTACATTAGAAGGATTACAGGCCTTTATGAGGTGTTGGGTTATGATAAGCGTAAGGGTATTGATGAGAATAAGGTTTTTGGCTGGGATCCTGAGAATGATGAATATAGGGTTGAAAATAAATCCATGATTTTGAAGCAGATTGCTCATCAGAATGGTATTAGTGATGAGAAGATTAAGCGTGATTTACGTAATAAGCAGCATGTGCTGAATTATATGCAGGAGGAGCAGATTAAGCATTTCAGAAAAGTGGGTGATATTATATCCAGGTTTTATTCTGATCCTGAGTCTGTGATGAGTGATATAGGAGAAACATTTAACTCCAAAGAACAAGAATTAGAAGTTAGCGATGCTTAAAGAATATTCAGAATTCTGCTACAACCAAGTTGGGAGCTACGTTCTTGAGGTTATTCAATATTTTGAAGATATAAGACCTCAGTTAGCTAAAGCAGGTATTAGGATATCTTTACCCGAATATTTGAGTATGATGTTTTTTACTACCGCTATGGTGGCCTTGTTTACTTTAGTAATAGGCGGAACCTTCATGGTCCTTACTACGGGTTTAGCAGGTATAATGATTGCCTTAATTGCCACAGTAGTGCTCTCTATAGCGTCATTGCTAGGATTTTACCTTTATCCTTCTATAATGATGTCAAGTCGTGCATCTAAAATCAAAGATACTTTGCCTTTTGCCACGATGTATCTTTCGACTTTAGCGGGTACAGGAACACCTTTACCGAAAATATTTGAAAACCTTTCTGAAGTAGACGAGTATGGTGAAATTTCCAAGGAAGCTAAAAACATTGCTAGGGATATCAACACATTTGGTATGGACGTAAGCGAGGCCTTGGAAAGATCAGCTAATAGAAGTCCAAGCGAAGATTATAAAGAGCTAATGTGGGGTATAAACCACGTTATGACAACGGGAGGGTCTCTTAGAGAGTTTCTAAATCAGAGATCTGAAACATTAATGAACAGCTATAAGAGAAGAATCGAAGAATTCTCTGAACAACTCTCACTACTAGTTGAAATGTATATTACAGTTGTAGTAGTAGGATCAATTATTTTCACATCTATGAGTGCAGTTATGAGCACGATTTCCCAAAATATGACTCCAGATCAAATTGTAGCGATTCAAATAGGCGCAATATTCTTCGGATTACCTTTAATTTCTGCAATGTTCATAATCCTAGTACAGGGAATGTCACCAGGAGGAATAAGATGAAATCTCAAACAAAAATTAAAATAGGAGGAATAACTTAATGGAGTTCTTTACTGAAGAAGGATATAGTCCTGGTTATTCAACTGAGGACAAAGTGATTTTTGGAGGCCTTATTATTGGAGCAGTATTGTTGATTTTAGGTATGCTTATATATACCAGAGGGCTTATCCAAATTGGAGGATTAATGATAATCTTAGGTCTTTTAACGGCGATTCTGCCTTATGGCTTGGTTTCTTTTCTGAGAAATCGTGCGATCTCTGAGATGGAACGGCAGTTTCCATCTTTCTTGAAAGATTTAGCAGAGTCTAAGAGAGGAGGAATGACGATATTGAAATCATTTGAATCTGCTAAGGAAACGGATTATGGCAGATTGAATAGAGAGATTAATAAAATACATTATCAGCTTTCTTGGGGTATTCCTTTCCCACAGGTAATGGAAAGATTTTCTCATAGAATGAGAGATTCTCCAGTAATTCAGCAGTCTGTGTCTATTATTCTTCAAAGCTTCAAGAGCGGAGGCCAAATTACTAAAACAATCGAGTCAGTTGCGGACAATGCTAACATGTTAAAGGAAGTTATTCAGAGTAAAAATTCAATGCTTAAACAGCAGCTAGTGATAATGTATGTAATTTATTTATTGTTCATTGGTATTACTGTAGGTATTTATTTCTTAATGCAGCAGTTACTTGGATTAGGATCGACGGATCCTGGAGCTTTGGGAGCTATCGCAGAATCAGGTGTAATCGGAGAAGGAGAAGACTCAATAGTAAACTGGTGTTCTGGAGATATTTTCTGGGCTGAACCATTCTGTAGTATTGCACAAGTATTCGGTTTTGTTCCCAGCAATATAACTGATTTAGGTAGTGCCGCAGCAGAGGAAAGAGCGTACGGCCAGATGGCATATTATAAGTCAGTATTTTTCTCAATGCTGATGCTCCAAGGAATTTGTAGTGCTGCAGTTGCAGGTCAGATAAGTGATGGATCTCCTAGTGCGGGAATTAAACATGCATTAATCATGATGCCTGTTGCATTTGCTGTATTTATGTTAGTAGTCAGGCCTATGGGGTTTTAAAATATGAAAGGACAGACAACGCTAGAATTTGTTGGAAGCGCTTTATTCTTTTTGTTAGCAGTTATAGGGGTATTAACATTAGTTTCCGCAGAAATCCCTGTTTTTTATGACAATGTAGATACTACAGAAAAAAATTTGGAAGCGAAATATATGACAGATTATTTGCTTTCTTCAGATACTTCTTCGAACCCTGGGTTGGTGACTGAATATATGAAATTAGATAAGGATTTTATTGAAAATGATTTAGGTACTGCTGCAGATTCAGGAGACTTAGAATATAACTATACTGAAATGGTTAGC
Organism: Nanohaloarchaea archaeon B1-Br10_U2g29; assembly: GCA_001564145.1. Taxonomy (GTDB): domain Archaea; phylum Nanohalarchaeota; class Nanosalinia; order Nanosalinales; family Nanosalinaceae; genus B1-Br10-U2g21. The sequence continues at coordinate 8,686 of LKMQ01000013.1, read as the reverse complement.
GATTTAGGCCTTGAATACCAACATAATATTCAGATTACCTGGTATCCTGTAGTGGAAACTCATAGGAATTTTATTAGAGGCTCTCCTCCCACTATTGATGGTGAGACTTTAGAAGAGCCAAATACAGTAGAATATAGTAATGATGCTAATCGTGTTCATTATGGAGATATAGATTTAGAAGGTACAAATCAAAAATTTTTGATAACTGCCAGAGATGGGGAGTACAGCAATCTTTACCATAATGATGAATGGGATTTCAGAACAACTAGATATGGAGAAGGAGATGAAATTATATTAGATGGAAGAGAGTTTACGGTTGAATCTATACAGAATAGGCCTGACCGTCCTGGAGCCTCTGTTGTTTTGAGTTCTGAAGTTGTTTTTGGTGATGATAGGCCTTATCTCGGTAATTCTGAAGATTCTACCGAGGGAGAGGTTGTTAAGCTCACTAGATATCCGATGATGGACGATCCTAATGGTGGTTTGGAGCCTGCTAAAATGGAGGTGCTTGTTTGGTGAAAGGCCTTGGTTATGCTTTAGAGGCTATGGTTGCTTTACTTACGCTGATTTTATTCAGTTTAGGCGCTCTGCAGATAGCAGATTTTGAGCAGGACTGGGGGGAATATCAGAGAGAGGTTGCCGCTCAAGACCTTACTTATTCCTTAGAGACTTCAGGCCACACTTCTAACTTCATTTCAAGAGGTGAAACAGGATCTATTCAAACTGCAATGACTACTATTTCGGATAGAAGTATGGAGGTTTCAGGTCTAGTATCTGAAATCCCAGTAACAGAACTAAGTATAGGTTTTTACACATTAGGAGATGACACAGAAGAAGTAGACGTAACGACTTTAAACTCTTGTGATGCTGATGAGATTTCTGAGCTTCAAGATTTCTCCAGTGATGATATTTTAGAGACCGATGGAGGCCTTGAAGATGAAGATGAGTATAATGTTACTCTGTTCTTCGGGAATACAAATGCTACAGGGTCTACTCCTAGAGCTGGTTACGATACTTTATGGGTGGACAACGGTACGAATTGCCAGTTTGCAGCAGAAGATGGACCTTTCTATCTTGATGAAATATTTTACTGGGGAGACGATGACACACCTGAAGACAGTAATTATTATGATTTTAAATCTATAGATGCTGATGAGAGTTCTGGAGGTACAGCTGATTTCTATAGGGCGACACAGGCTGTAAACATTATTGAAGCTGGAAGCCCTGGACCTAATGATATTAGAACAAATATCAGGCCTGACATGGTTGATAGAGACGGATTGGATTCCGAAAGTTTTGATATTACAGTCTTTACTGAGATGGAGGCCTTAGGTTTTATGAATGATAATGAAGATTTGATGATTGACTTAATTAATGAAGGTTCCATGATGGTTTTAGCTAATCCCGGATCTGAAACGGATATTACTGATAATGATTTTTTATCTAGGACAGGTATCTCATGGATGGGAACAGGATTTTCAGATAGTTATTCCGGGGATGAAGCAGATGCTGCTTTCTCCGATGAGCCTCACTCGATCGAGGTTGATACTTTTTATACTGGGATGGAAGGAAATAGTAATTTTGAAATGACGCCTCCTGGACAGGCCGTATCTAATAAATCTGATGATTTAAGCCCTTCTAGAACCATTTATTCGCTTTCTGAAACGTACGATACTGTGCAGTGGCAAAGTAATGATATGTCTATGAATAGTATTGATGAGTCGAGTACTTCTCTATATGTTCCTGATGATTACTGTACGAATTATAATTACGATGAAGAGAGCCCTGGTGAAGAGGATCTTACGGAAGGTACAGTTAACTTCCCTAATGAAGGAGATCTAGATATACTGTCAGTTAAATTAGGTCAAAGCGACGACTTCTGTGATGATCAGATTGAAAGAGGTATTGTATTTGAGTTTGAAGATGATCTATATTTGAATGGTGAAAGAGTTGAAATTGGAGGTATAGAGTATATTATTGATTCAAATGTCGATGTAAATAATGAAGATGAATGTAATTTTTGGGGTGAATGCGCCAATTTTATCCCATCTATCACTAACAGCGATGATAATGTTGAACTTATGATCACTCGGGAACGGATGCAGGATATTGAAGGCGCTGAAAGATTCGCAATGTCAGGTTATCAGGAAACTTACACTGATGATCAGAGGACAGCTTTGATGTCAACTATTTTTTGGCTAGCAGGTGATGAAAGGTCTTTTGAAGGAGAAGATGATCCTGAAAATGTAGATTCTCTATCGATAGGGAATATTGAAGGCCCGGCCTACATGCCTTACAGCCTCTATATGAGGTGGTCAGACTGAAAGCACAGTTCATGGTACTATCCGCGGTAATAATAGCTTTAATTATGTTATCGCTAGGAGCAGTAATTTCTTCAATAGAAACTCAAACATTCGAAGCCAGTGAAACAGAACATCACCTAAATTATATAGAGAACGAAGCAGAAAAAATTTATGAAGGCGGTACTCCAAACCGGAAACAAGAGGAAAACTTTAGATCAATCGTAAGCGAACTTGACTATACAAACAATATTGAATATGGTTCAGATCATGTAAACGTGACACTTACAAGGCCTGGAGAAAGATATGAGTTACAGAGGCTTGGAGAGTAAAAAAGTTATTTAGAATTTTTTTATTAACTCTAGCTCTTTTTCTTTTAGGCCTAACTTTTCTATAGTTTCTTCATTTGAATTAATAATCTCTCTGTAAAGTGGCATTGAATTTTTTGCCTCTCTTTGGGAGATGTGAAGTTCAGCACCCATTTTCTTAGTTAGTGAATCCAGCCTATTCCTTGAAGCTCTTGAGGAACCCATTTTCTTAATCATTGAAGGATACTGATATTTAGTCCATCCATCGTATTTCTCATCTTTACTTAATGCAACTCCGCCTGTTAAGAATTCATAAACATATTTTAGAAAGCTCCATGACATTCTTTTTCTAATTCTGCCGTTGAATAAATCTGCTTTTGAGACCCATTCATAGGCCTCCGCTGTATCTTCAGATTTTTTGTACTCTCTTGGAACATTCTCTCTGATCCACTGCATGAATGTGTCAGCATCTTCATCAAGATTGTCGGAAGCTTGACGAGCATTTTCGAGGCTTGTAGTTTTGAATATTATTTTTAGGGCATCAAAGATTTCCTGTTCAGAGTCTCTTTGATCTAAGGCCTTGACATCCTCCTTAGTCAGTTTATCTCTACCTAATGCGACAGTTTCCAAGTCGTTTATAGCTGAACGCATCTGACCTCCAGCCCTTCTAGCAATCATTTTAACTGCACGATCATCATACTCTATACCTTCATTTTCGAGTATTTCTTTCAGATGAGCGTTAATGGAGTTTGTATGGACTGAGCCTAATTCGATCACAATTGACATATTCTTCAAATCTCTGATTTTGGAGTCGTAGGCGTCGTTTGCAGTCATTATAACAGGGAATCGGCTTTCAGAGACTATCTCTTTCAGTTCTGCTGCACCGCCTCTATCGGCTCTACCCATGCCGTCAACCTCATCTACTAAAATCAGTTTATTTTTACCGAAGAATGATGCTTGGCGTGTAGCTTCCTTTAATTCTGACTTAAGGCCTTTTTTAGTTCTAACATCTGAGGCATTGGTTTCAACAAGTTCTAAATCTAGGTCTTTCGCTAAGGCTTCAGCCATTGAGGTTTTACCTGTTCCTGCTTGACCATGTAGAAGCACTGACTTGTCTCCTTGGCTCCAGTTTTCTGCCCATTCTTTCAGCTTTTTCTTTTCTTTTTTAGCGCCTCTATAATCTTCCAAATTTCCAGGCCTGTATTTTTCAACCCACATAATATTTTTATTTGTCTCCGAGTGCTGCGATTTTTGCAAGAAGTGCTTCAATCTGAATGTCACTGGATGCGCCTTCTGTAATTCTGAACTCGAACTCTCCTAATGCTTCCATTACTTCAAGCTTTTCACTGTCTTCAAGATCTAAGTCATAGATTTCTCTATGGACTGAGGATATAACGTCTTGGCCGTCAAGGCCTCTTTTAATCATCAGATCTGATAGTTCTTCACGTGCTTCCATGAATTTGCCGTTAAGACTTTTTTCCATTATTTCTTTGATTTCTTCAGGTCTTAGGCTTGCGGCTACACTATATACGTCTTCTTCTTCGATTGAGTCTGTTGAGATTGCTGCTGTTTGCAGTACGTTAGTTACTCTTCTGAGATCGCCGTTTGAAACTCTCATTACGGCTTTAACTGCATCTTCAGAGATTTTGAAGTCTTCTGACTCTCCAAGCCTTTGGATGTAGTCTTTTACGTGGTCTTCGTCTAAATTGTTGAATCTGAAGACTGCGCATCTAGACTGAATAGGATCGATTATTTTTGATGAGTAGTTGCAGCTCATTATGAACCGGCAGTTGCTGGAGAACTGCTCCATGGTTCTTCTAAGTGCCTGTTGGGCGTCGCTAGTCAGTGAGTCTGCTTCGTCTAAGAATATTATTTTGTATTCTGCATTGATGGGTTTTGTCCGTGCAAAGTCTTTGATTTTCTCTCTTACTACATCGATTCCTCTTTCATCTGAAGCATTTGTCTCCATAAAGTTCTGCTTCCATTCATCACCGTAGAGATCCTTTGCCAAGGCGATTGCTGATGTTGTCTTACCGGTTCCTGGAGGCCCAGCAAACAACATGTGAGGAACTGACTCCTCTTTTACAAATGCTTTTAACCTGTCAACAATTGCATCTTGGCCAACTACTTTATCTAAAGTATCAGGCCTGTGCTTCTCAGTCCAGACATCTATCATAAAAGATATATCAGAAGTGAAGCTTTTATTCCTTTCAAATCAAGCTTCTGTATGAGAATAGGAATAACCGGAACACCTGGTACAGGTAAAACTACAGTTGCAGACACCTTGGAAAGAGAAGTTATATCTGTTAAAGAGTTTGCGAAAGAGAAAGAATTAGGTGAGGAGATAGATGGAATATTTGAAGTGGACGTAGATGCAGTAGAACAAAATTTACCGGAAGACTGCTGGATTGAAGGCCATTTAGCCCATAAAGTAGGAGCCGATTACTGTATAGTGTTAAGGACAAGGCCTGACATACTTGAGGAAAGATTAGAGAAAAGAGGTTACAGTCAAGAAAAGGTAACTGAGAATGTTGAGGCTGAGAAGATGGACCTAATTTTGAGTGAGGCCTATGAAAACTGTAAAATATATGAGATAGATACTACAGAAAAGTCTGTTGAAGAGGTTGTTGCTGAAATTAGAGAGGCTGTAAAGAATGAGAAAAGTAAATATGCGGTGTGTGACTGGTCAAGCTTTTTCTAGGCTTTTTCCTGAATCCAGGATTTGAGCTGATCCTTGTTCATCAGACCTGATTTCCGGCCTACTTCTTCGCCATCTTTCAAAATAAGTAGTGTTGGCAGTGCTCTGACACCCATTTTTCCTCCTAACTGTTGGTGTTCCTGCATGTCTACTTTTCCAAATTTTACATTTTCTACTTCTTTGCTGGCTTCTTCGAAATGTGGCGCCATCTTTTTGCATGGTCCGCACCATTCAGCCCAGAAATCCACTACCCAGGTCTCCCCGGAATCCATAGCTTCCTGAAGGCCTTCTTCATCTAGTTCTGTTGGCATGTTATTGTTCCTCCATGAATACTGTTCTTATTGGGTAAGGGATATCAATACCTTCGTCATCGTAATACTCCTTGACATTCTGTGTTACTTCAGAACTGGCTGCAACTAAAGATGCACGTGAAGGCCTGGTCCAGCCACGAAGCTTTAGGTCAACTGATGAACCCGCCAGCTCAGACACCAAGACTTGCGGCTCATGATCATCTGAAACTTTTTCAGCATCCTTCAAGGCCTGAAGTGCTTGCTCCTTTGCGGTTTCAATATCTTCATCATAACTTATACCTACAACTACATCGAAACGCCTCTCATCATAAGCGGTATTGTTAACCACAACATCGTTATACAGCTTAGAGTTAGGCACAATCACTTTTCTCCCATCATAAGTTTTGACATCTGTAGCTCTGATTTTAATGTCTCTCACTGTTCCTGCTTCATCTCCTACAGAAATCTGGTCTCCGACCTTGAAAGGCCTTGTTGTCAAGATTAAAATCCCTGAGAAGAAGTTTGCAATCATATCTTTCAAAGCGAATGAGATACCTAATCCTATCAGGCCTACTGCTCCTGCTAAAGCAGATAAAGGAAATCCAAAGACTCCGAATATCGCAACCAATGTTAAAGGATATATTATGTATGCGGTAAGTTTTTTCGCAGTTACTGCTGCGTGAGGGTCTCCGTCCCTTCTTTTCACTGCTCTGTCCACCATCAAATTAGATAACTTGTTAGCAAAATAACCTAGTAAAAATACTCCTGCTGCCAATACAATCGTTAAAGTACTGATTTCAACTCCCAATGCATTGACTGTTCCATTTACCTGTTCAAAAACGATAATCTATCCACCTATTCAAACCATGTGCGGAAATTGTTATTAAAGATTCGAATCTTCAACTATCTTTATAATGTATTCAAGGTTCCAAGCATTAGAAAAATATGATTTAGAAAAACTGCAGAATTCAACGGCGGCAGTTGTAGGCCTCGGAGCAACCGGTTCAGTCATAGCTGAACATTTAGCCAGGCATGGAATTAATTTAATTTTAATTGACAGGGATTTTCTCGAGATAAACGATCTCTATTCTTCAAATATTTATTCCAAGAATCAGTGCGTTGAAACTTTACCGAAGGCTAAGGCAGCAGAAGAAAAACTTGATGACCTTACAGAAATTGAAGCTCACGTAGAGAATCTTGACTCAGCCAGTATAGATTTGTTGCAAAATGTTGACATAGTTCTTGATGGAACTGACAATTTGGAAACAAGGTTACTCATTGATGAATACTGCTCAAACAATGACATTCCCTGGATTTATACTGCTGCACTAGGCGAAAGAGGGTTTTCAATGTTTGTAAAAGATAACTGTTTCAGATGCAGTTTCGAAACTCTTAACCCTTCTTCGAGCTGTGAAACCAATGGCGTAATGAGGGAAATAGCATCAATTACTGCTTCAAAGTCTTCTATGAAAGCTGTAAAATATCTTTCAGGCCTTAATTTAAATCAGAAACTGGAGATGGTTCCTTCCGGTAAAACTTTTGAACTTGGAGGATGTAGTTGTGAAGGAAGAACTGAAGTTTCTGTTTCTTCGGTATGTGGAGAAAATAAATACCAGGTTTTTGGGGGTAAAAGGCCTCAAGAGTTTAATGGAAAAGTTTTAGCTAGTAATGATTATCTGAAAAAAATTGAATTCAATGGTTCAGAGCTAACAGTGTTTAATTCTGGTAGAGCTATCGTTATGGCGAGTTCAAAAGAGGATGCGGAAAACCTTTACAGAGAAGCCTCCAGTATTTAAACCGAGGAAAACTAATTAAGTAATTAATGGATTTGGAGATTGACTACGTTGAGTACGGGCTGCAAACTGCTTTCTCAGTGATAGCAATGTCTTTACTATTACTGGTTGAACCCGGAAATTACAGAACGTATTTCTTTGGTCTTGGCCTCCCATTACTGTTTGGTTATACTGCTTTCATTTCAAATAATGGATTTAACAAGGCCTCTCTTGCTTCAGCAATCGTACTGGTTTATACTCCTATTAATATGTTTATGGCATTTTTAGCAGTAACTGTTTTTCTCTGCAATAATTTTATTTCAGTATTTACTGCTAGTGACAGCTTTCGGGCGCATTACTCATCTACAGCCATACCTTTGATTATGACCGGCCTTTTCATTGGAGCAGGTTTAGCAGGATGGATTTTTCTTAACCCTAGTTTCGAGTCAGAAATGGAGACAACTATAGTAGACTTTGGAACTGAGACTACAATAACAACTATCAAAGCTGCAGGCCTCGGTGAAGAAAATCAGGATGAGGAGATGGAAATCTTTGTTAATTCAACTGTTGCAGCCACTGAATCTTATGTTCTTCAAAATTATGTTGAAAATGCTGCAAATCCTGAGACACAAGTCTTGCAGGACAGCTTTGAAGGAGCCTCAAAAGAAGTAATCCAAGATATGCAGCAGGAACAAAACCAAGAAGAAGTAATGGAACAGCAAGTCAGGCAGATGATGGAGTCAACAGTCCAAGGCAAATTAATGATATTAGCCATACCTATATCAATAATGATTTTATATGCCCTACAACCAGTTTTAGGCCTTCTAACCGCGATATCGGGCAAACTTTTCCGGGCTGCTGAGAAGTATATCTGAACAGATTAAAAACTTGACATTTGTCAATTAGTTATGGGTATTGAGTTTGTTGAAGGCGCAGGGAATGAGAGTTTACCTGAAGATTTCAGGCCTTATGTAAAGGAATGGTTTAACGATAGCTTTGCAGGTTTAAGTCCTCCTCAAAAATATTCTTTTGAGTTAATTAATCGGAAAGAAAATTCTTTGATTTGTGCTCCTACAGGTTCAGGTAAAACTCTTTCAGCGTTCTTATCTGTTCTTGATGATCTATTTGGTAAGGGAGAAGACGGAGAGCTTGAGGACAGGATTTATGCAGTATATGTTTCGCCTTTGCGTGCTTTGAATAATGATATTGAAAGAAATCTTCAAGACCCGTTAGAGGGTATAAGAGAAAAAGCAGAGGAGCTAGATTATGATGTTCCTGAGGTTAGAAGCGCAGTTAGAACCGGGGATACTACTGATGC
>LKMQ01000012.1 GCA_001564145.1 Nanohaloarchaea archaeon B1-Br10_U2g29 | reverse complement strand
TTATTCCATTTTGACTCTGCAACTTACTGGCATCTTGTGAGTAGCTCTTTCCAAGGCCTTACGTGCTTCAGGAACATCTTCTTGGTCGACTTCTACCCTGATAATTGTTTGGTATTCATCAACTAAAGCGGCTCTTCCTATCGGTCTCCCAAACGGTTTACGCATTCCCTCATAGTATCGGTCTGCCTGTGCAATTCCCGCTAATGGGTGGTATCTTAGTACGTGGTGCGGGTAAGGCCTGATTTCTAAGAAATAGTCTTCTTCAGGATCCATTACCTTGGACAAGTAGGAGTTGGCTGCGATTCTGCCTGCTTCTAGTGCTTCACTTCTGATTCCGCATCCTTTTTCTACTACTAGTTTGACTGCGGTATCAAAGTCTCCGTCCTCTACTCCTTGACGGTACTGTGTTACTCTTGAAGCTGGAGCTCCTTTAATGAAGTTATCGCTCTTCTTCTGGCTCTGCCTTGTATAAGGCTGCCCCGGTTTTTCTCGATAAATGCTTGCAGGTCTCTCTCCCATAAAAAATTATTACCTCGTGTAAAACTAAATCCGAACTAAATTTTAAATAGGGTTTGTTATCTTTTCTCTGTCTGGTATAATTCGGCCAACATTGTTAAGCCATCTATATCTCCTTTTTCTAACATATCTATAACAGCATTACTGAATACTTTTTCATCCAATATCTCTTTACGTGCATTACTATCTCCTGCGATTTTTCTAGCTTCAACATATAAGTTGAAGTCTTGTTTAGGAAAATTATAATCTCCAGTATATCCCGGTAGTGCGCTCCTAACTCCTTCAGAAAAGTTCCCGTTAAAGTATCCGTCTTCAGCCATGTCATTGAGAGCCTCAAAATAGACTTCAGAATCTCTAGGTCTGAAACTTACTAACTCAGAATCTTCTACCATACTCACTAATTAGTAACAAAAATATTTAAGACTGTAGGCTTTTTGATTAAGGCCTTACAATTACACGTTGTGGAAAAAGTCAAAGTATTTCATATAGGCCTTGGCAGCTTTGGGCGTTACGGCTTTGAAAAATTCGTGGAAATGAACAACCATTTTGAAGAAGTTGATGTGGAATTAGTAGGAGTCTGTGATAAAGACTTTGAGAGAGTTGAGAACGCCGAAAAGTTTGCGGAATCACAAGACCTCAGTATAGATACTTGGGAAAACGTTGAGCAGGCCTATAAGGCGGCTGAACGAGAAAATAATGAGGACTGTGAAATACTGATCTATGATGCTGGGCCTGCTGAAATGCATGCAGATCATATCTATAGATCTTTAAGGAATAATTTCTTCCATCTGGCTGAGAAACCTCCTTCAATGACTCGTGAAGAGCATATTAGAGAGAAAAAATTGATGCTGGATAACAGGGTTAGATTTACTGTTGATTTTATAGAAAGAGAATCTCCAGTAGTAAAAAAATCATTAGAGCTTCTTGAAGAAAAAGAAATAGAATCTATAGAAGTCTTCAGAGAGAGCACAATAGGAGTTCAAAAGCTTTTAGATCCTATCAACCGTTCAGGCGTTAAGGGCGGAGCAGTAATGGATAAAATGTGTCACGAAGCATACATAATGGATTTGACCGCGCCTGAAAAGGTGGAAGATGTGGAGAAAGAATATTACATGCCGTTTTCATTTAATGGAGAAAATTTAATGAGCATTAGAGGAGGTAAAACCTCCGAAATAGGAAGTTTAACAGCTTCAGGCGCCGTAACAGCTAAAATTTCTGGAACTGCAGACACAGTTCTTCACAGCAGCTGGCTAGGCGTAACCAGCCGCGCAAGAAAATTAAGCCAAGAACTGGAGGCATTAACAGGCCATAACCCTGTAAATTCGGATTTCAGCACAGTAAATGAGAAAGGCCTACTGGATGAAGAATGCAGGTTTTTCGTAATAAAAGGAGATAGAGACTTATTTGCTGACATGCTGAACAAGAAGTTATTTGATCTTGAAACTGGAGAAGAAATTGAAACTCCTTCATTATTGCATGACCAGCTCTACAGAACATTGGAATCATCCGTCAGATGTGCTGCAGGCCTAGAAAATAACTCAATGAGTGAAGATGACATCGACCAGTTCATGAATTTAATATTCGATATTTCGGAATCAAATACTGAGAATCTTGATGTATTTGAACAGGTTGAAAAGGCGAACAACCGGGTTTCAGAGCTAGTATTGGACAATGTATTTGAAGCTGAGGCTGTAAAAGAAGAAGTATGAAGGCCGTTATTCCTGCAGCAAAAAAGAAAGAAGACATGTTCCCGTTCTCTGAGTCAAAGCCTACAAGTCTTATGCCAATCAAAGGAGAACCATTGATATTACAGACTATCAAGAAATTAAAGTCACAGGGCGTCGACGAAGTATACATAATTGTAAATTACATGGAGGAGGCCTTCAGAGATCTTTTCGAAGAAAGAACTGATGTCAATATAGTAGTCCAAGAAGAACTTTCAGGAACTGCTGAGGCCTTAAAAAATGTTGATTTTATAGAAGATAATTTTATAGTAATTAACAGCGATGTAGTGGTATCTGAAGAAGATATTGGCAAGTTAATTGAAAGTCATGAAGAAGATTTGTCTCTTCTGGCCACAGACGAGTCTAAAGCCGAGAAGTTCGGAGTTTTAAGCATTCAAAACGATGAAATAACAAGTATAGAAGAGAAACCAGAGGAGCCTGAAAATACATTAGTAAACTCAGGGATTTACATTTTAACTCCAGATATTTTCCAGTTGTTGGAAGCTTCAACACAATCAAGCCTAACAAAGGTTATTAACGAAAATATTGAGGCCTTCGACGCACGTTTCAGGCTGATAGATGATTACTGGATTGATATAGGCTCTCCAAAGAAACTCAGGGAAGCAGACAGAGTTCTACGAGAGAATGAGCTAGAGGAGAATATCAGCGAAGAAGCAAATGTTTCAGAGCAGGCCTCAATCGGAGAAAAAGTTAAGATAGAAGAGAACGTAACTGTTGAAGATGGAGCCACAATCAAAAAATACACTGTACTTTGTGAAGGAGCTCATATAGGCCCTAATACAGTAATAGAAGAATCGACGGTTGGAAAAGATGCACAGCTTGAAAACTGCCATATTCAGTCCTCACTACTTTTCGAAGAGAATATAATCGATTCATTTGTTGATCTGGAGCAAGTTGTTATAGGAGAAGAATGCGACCTGAAATCAGGATCAGTGCTGAAAGAATCCTTTATAGGTCCTAGAAGCTACATCAACATGAACAACTCAATAAGAGGAGTCAAATTCGTACCTGACGCTAGAACAGATCTATCAGAGATAAGCAAGTAACAAAACCAGAGCATATATGAATTCTATACAAACAATTTTCCTTTATGAAAGCAGTAATCCTGGCAGCAGGATCTTCTAGCAGATTCAAGCCATTGAGCGATAACCGGCATAAAGGCCTTACAGAAGTTTTAGGGAGACCTATTATTGATCATACTATTGAAGAGTTAAAAAATGCTGGCGTTGACGAAGTTATTGTTGTTCAAAGCCCGAAAAGAGAGATTGAGAGCCAAATTGATTCAGCAGATCATTATGTAGTTCAAGAAGAGCCTAAGGGAATGGGTAATGCATTGAGGCAGGCAGAACATTTGTTAGATGGTAGTTTTTTGGTTTTAACTCCTTACCGTGCTAATGCTGCTAAATTTTTCGAGCCTATGATCGATAAAGCAGAAGAGGAAGATTCAGATATTGTTTTTGTTTCTACTCCTACAGATGAACCTGAAAAGTATGGTATTTTGGAGCTCCAAGATGGTAAAGCTGTTGATATTGTTGAGAAGCCTGAGCCTGGAGAAGCTCCAAGCAATAAGAAGGTAGTTGGAATGTACTTGTTAAGCGAATCATTCTTCGATTATCTTGAAGATGTTGAAACTTGGGAATACCAGTACGAGGACGCTCTAGCAAAGCAGATGGAGGATAAGCCAGCTTCAGTGCTGGAGATAAAGGAAGAAACTAACTCGATAAAATATCCTTGGGATCTGTTCTCCGTAGTTGAAGAGTTAATGGAAAAAAGAGAAGAGAATATTTCAGATAAAGCAGAAGTATCAGATTCCGCAGAAATTAAAGGAAATGTAATAATTGAAGAAGGTGCAAAAATCTATGAAAACGCAAGTATCAAAGGCCCGGTATACATCGGTAAAAACGCAGTAGTAGGAGATCATGTGCTAATCAGAGATCATGTAGCTTTAGAAGAAAATACTACTGTTGGAGCTAATACAGAGATAAAGAATACTGTAATGCAGCCGAATTCCAGCATCCATTCTGGATTTATAGGCGACTCAATAATAGGACAAAACACCCATATCGGTGCAGAAACAGTTGTAGCGAACAGAAGATTCAGAAGGGAAGGAAAAAGGCCTGAAATAGAGACACATTTGATAGGAAAAAATCGCAAGAAAAGCACTGGAAAGACCTTTCTAGGCGCCTTTATTGGGGATAATGTAGACATTGGAGTAAACGTTTCGATCATGCCTGGTGTGCAGATTGGAAGTAATGCTAAGATAGGTCCGGGCACAGTTGTAACTGAAAATGTTGAAAACGGTGAAACAGTTTATGTCGACCAAGAACTTGTAAGGAAAAAGAGTGAGGAGAAATGAGGATAGGCCTTGATTTTGACCGTACGCTGTTTGATACTGATAGCTTTGATGATTTCTACAAGGATAATGTTGAAGGCCTTTATCATGTTGATAGTCCTGCGCCGGTGAAGCATGGGGTTTATGATCCTGAGATGCATGCCGATCTTTGTGGGATACCTTTGGAAAGAATTTGGAGTGTTTTTAGTAATGATTTGAGCCGTTTCCTTTACAGCGATATTGACAAGATTGAGGAAATTAAGGAAAATCACGACGTGGTTATTGTAACTAGAGGCCATGAAAAATTCCAGAAAAGTAAGGTTGAGGCCTCAGGATTAGCTGACAAAGTTGAAGATGTAATTGTGGTTCAAGAAAAATCTAAAGATGTTGCAGATATCGATTTACTTGTAGATGATAGAGATTACGAGATTGAAAAGGTTGGAATACCTGGTGTTAAAATAGATAGGCCTAGAGAAGGCTTAGAAAAGGTTTTAGAGAGGCTAAAAAACTGTGAATCCTGAAGAAGTGTTCAAAAGATATGATATCAGAGGTAAGTACCCTGAAGAAATTAATGAAGAGTTCGCTGTTAGACTTGGGAGATCATTAGGTACGTTTATTTCGAATAATTTTGCTGAGAAGGCGGTTGTCTGTAGAGACAACAAAGATAGTTCCACTCCTTTAAAAAAAAGATTGATGGAAGGATTAATGTCTGCAGGTTTAGAAGTTGTGGATGTCGGTGTAGGCCCTACAGATTATGCTGCCTGGTGCGGTAACAAAGAAAGCTGTGTTTCTGTACAGGTAACCTCGTCTCACATGCCTTTGAACTTTAACGGTTTCAAATTCATGTATCCGGAAGGAAACGGCTTTGTAAATGAAGACTTGTATACTGTTCAAGACTTGTTTAGAGACAACGAATTTGTAGAAGTAGAAGGAGAATTAAAAGAGAATAAAAAGCTTCTAAATGAGTATAAGAAGGAGCTTACCAGCTTCAGCTCCGATATAGCGGAAGATTTTGATAAAAAAGTTGTTTTCCAGTCGATGGGCGGAACTGGAAGAATACTGCCAGAACTAATTGAAGATTTGGGCTTAGAAGTTGTAGATATTTCTGAAGAGAAGACTCCTTACATGGATCCTCCTAATCCAAAGCCAGATAATCTAGAAAAACTAGTTCAAAAAGTCGAAGAGGAGAATGCAGAGATAGGTATAGCTAATGATCTAGATGCAGACCGGATAACAGTTTACTACAAAGACAGATTCTTATCAGGCGACGAAATATTCGGCATCTTAGCCCAACTAGTAGAAGGCGATATTGTTGCATCGATAGATACCAGCCAGGCCTTAGAAGAGTTTGCAGAAGTTGATTATACTCGTGTAGGAGATCCTTTCGTAATGGATAAAGCATTAGATATTGATGCAGAACTGGCAGGAGAGCCTAACGGCCATTACTCATTTACAGAGTTCGTGCCTTACAATTCAGGTATTTTAACCGCTTTAATCCTTACAGGCCTAGATATCGAAGAACGGCTTGAAGCATTACCAGAGTACTTTATTGAAAGAGAAAGTATTGAAACCGGCAATAGGCATGAGCTGATTAAGTTCTTGAACTCCGATATAGAGGATGAAAAACTGATTTCTGACTTGGACGGTGTAAAGTTTGAGGAAGGAAATGCTGAAGTATTAGTAAGGCCTTCAGGCAGCTCACCTAAAGTTAGAGTAATTTCTGAAGCCAAGACAGAAAAAGATGCGAAAAAAGGTTTAGAGGCAACAAAAGATAGAATTAATCAGTTCTAATCTTAAAGCAGGATCTGCAACGCGCCTCATATTTCTCGTCAGCTCCTACAACAACAGTAGGATCATCTATATGAGCAGGTTCTCCATCAACAAGTCTTTGATTTCTTGTCGCAGGCTCCCCGCATTTCACACATACAGCGTTCAGTTTGTCTACAAATTCTGCTTGCGCCATTAACTGAGGCAACGGCGGAAAAGGTTCGCCCCTAAAAGTAGAATCTATACCCGATACAATCACTCTATGACCCCGCTCAGCTAAACTTTGAACTTTATCAACTAGTTGTTCATCGAAAAAGTTGGCCTCATCTACACCAACTACATAGGCCTCTGAGTCGAGTTCTTCAGCGCTTTCGACCACTTCGGCCGTTCTCTGATTACCATTATGAGATCCAATCTCTGTTTCACCATAGCGGTCGTCTACAGCAGGTTTAAACAGTTTTACTTCATGGCCAGCTAATTCAGCCCTCCTTACTCTTCTCAATAGTTCTTCAGTTTTACCTGAAAACATGCAGCCAGTGATTACTTCAATCCAACCGTTTTCTTCAGGCCTGTTTCTCGGACTCACATCGGATGTTTATGTAGAAGGAATTAAAATCATTCTTCTTCAATAATTGGTTATGGAATCGATTTACAGTTTTGAGGACGGGCCTTACAAGGTGCTTAATTATGAGGTTTTGAAGAAAGATGGGAAATTTTTCATTGAGGTTAATGGTGGAGATCTCGGTCGCTTACCTATTGAGAGCACAGATGCAGTTGAAGAGCTCCGCGAGGCCTTAAATCTGGTTGAGGAAGAGTTTGAAGAAATAGAGAGAAGAAAAGAAGAATTATAAAATGAAAATAACGCTGATTTAAGCGTCTCTTGCTTTAATTGTCTTCCGTCCGTTATTGGAAGCTCTATTTTTAGCTCTAGCGATCATATCTTTGACTCTTTCATCAAGTCTTTCGTAGAAATTTGCTCCTACGTTCATATCGCCTGCTTCATCTTTAACTCCGGACTTCTTTAGTACGTCTGCCATGTTGTTTGTTTCACCTTATTGTTTAATGAGCACAGCTCCTTTTTATAGGTTGTAGAGACCTTGAGCCAAGGGTTTTTAGATTTATACTTTTACTGTAATTCAATTGATTAAGAATAAAGAGTGAACAAGGGATTGGAGACCGTAAAACGGTAAGCCCTTCGAAAACAAGGGTTTTGAGGTCTCGCTTTCCCTCCCCGTTGTAAATAAAAAATTTGTTTTGTTTATACGTCTCTTGATTTCAGAGTCTTGCGTCCGTTGTCGTGAGCTCTCTCTTCTGCTCTTGCAATGAGTTCTTTTACATACTCATCTAGAGCGTCGTAGAAGTCTGCTCCAACGTTTGAGCCACTTGCTTCATCTCTAACGCCTGACTTCTTTAGTACGTCTGCCATGTAAATTTCACCAATTAAAAGTTGTCTTGCCTCTTTTTTATAGGTACGGGTGTTAAAGCCGTTAAAACAACGTTACAGGATTCAACAAACGAATTTCCAAAAAGTTTCGGTTTGAACCGAACAAAAACCGAACTACAAAAATATCAAACAAAAATAATATTGTATGAACCTAGATTTCAAAACCGTTAGAGCGCTTTCCTCACCTACAAGAGTAGAAATACTGTCTCATTCTCTGCAAAATGAGGCAACCCCAACTAACACTGCTGATAAAATAGGTAAAAGTAAATCTACCGTTTCCTCTCACCTTGAAAAACTGGTTAAAGCAGGCCTACTGGAAAAAGATCAAGAACCTGGTAGAAAAAGAGTAGTTTATCAACCTACTAAAAAGGCAGAGGCCATAGTTAATGGACGGGAGAGAAAGGTCAAGTTTTCTATCACCTCATCAGCAATTACTGCGTTAGCAGGGCTTGCGTTTTTATATCCTTTAAGTGGAGGCCTTTCAGGCACAGATGATGAGGCGGAAGCCGATTTAATGATGGAGTCTGCTGATGCAGCGCCTGAAGCCGCTGAGCCAGGGCTTGAAACTGCTTTAGCTGAGCCTTTCCTGTTTATTTCTGCAGGTTTTATCTTAGTAAGTTTAACAGCTCTAAGTTATGGACTGGTTTTGAGAGAGCTTGATTCAACATGATTTAAAGGGTTTTAAATTAATTAATTATCAAAGAGGAATTAGAAATAAACTTGTTGCAGGTAATAATCGATGAAAAAATTGACTAAATTTCTACAGCTTTGATGTGAAAAATAATAAATGCCATCATGCCAATTATGCGGAGAAGATTCTGACAACCTTAAGAAAACCAAGATAGAAGGCGCCCTAATGAAAGTCTGCAGCTCTTGCAGCGACATGGGCGAAGTAGTAGAACAGAAAAAGAAGAAGAAGACGAAAAAGAAAAAGAAAAAAACAACTTACAGGCCTAAAGACAACGAAAAACTAGCCAATAACTATGGAGAGAAGATTAAACAGGCCCGTGAAAATAGGCAACTATCGATGAAAGAGCTAGCTGATAGTCTTAATGAAAAGGCCTCACTAATCAAAAAGGTGGAGCGTGAAGACTTGAAGCCGGAAAAGTCTCTGGCGAACAAGTTATCAAAAGAGCTGGAAATAACACTTTATGTCAATCCTGAAGTCTACGATACCTCGGTTGAATCAACTGATAATAAGAAAGCGACTTTAGGCGACGTCGCAGATGTAAAGGAACAGTAAAAACATTCAAACATCTAGTGGCAGAATGTTCTAAGACCGTAAAGAACAGACTGATCCTCAAGCTCAGCAGGAACCATTTCAGGCATCTTATTCACTGCCATTTCTTCTACTTTTTCTTCTATATCCTCAATTAATATACTATAATGATTCAAAGCCACAGGACCTCCAAAAACTATTTTATCAGGGTTATAGAGGTTAATTATATTCGCTAATGCCTCAGAATTAACTTCCTTCATCTTCTGTACAGCAAGCTCAGCCTTATAATCTTGATTTTGATAAGCTTCAAACAGTTGAATAGCTGAATCAAATCTTTTGTCAAAAAGTTCTTCAGCCATTTTTAACATCCTATTACCTGATGAATAAGCCTCCCAGTGCCCTAAACCCCCACAACCGCACTCAAGATCTCCGTTTACTTTCATATGGCCGACTTCTCCAAAATTTCCGTCAGCACCGCTAACTAAATCTCCGTTAAATATTGCTCCAAGGCCTATACCTGAGCTTATAGTGATGTAAACCATGTTTTCAGATGATTTGCCGTATTCATATTCTCCTTTCACTGCAGCAGTACAGTCATTAATTATCTGAAGATCTCCAAATTTTTCAAGAGAGCTCTCTAACTCTATTTCATCTAGTTCCGAACTGTCTGAAAGGTTTGGAGGATAAAAAACTCCTTTTTCCCTGTCCATAGGTCCTGCTGCCGCAACCGCAACATCCTCAATATCCTCCTTAGAATAATCTGTAGTTTCAAGAACTTTGGTAATATTGCTTTCAATATCTGATAAAAAGTCTTTCGACTTCATTCTGTTTTTCTCTTCAAAATCGCCGTTTCCAAGGCCTATCAATGTATTTGTGCCTCCGATGTCTATACACAGGAACGCCATATTACGATGTATTACTTTCTGAGTTAATAAGTTTAAAGTAGGAAAATGATCATCGAAAATACAAGCGCGCCCGTAATAAATCCAATAGGTCTCTCACGTTGAGGATCCAGTGCATCGTGAACTACCAAGTACAGGAACATTCCTCCAATAAACCCAAACAATGAGTATGAGACAAAGTCAGAGACTCCAATTAAATAAGAGACCGAAACACCTAGAACTGAGGCAAATGATGCAGAAAGCTTAATCCAGGCCTTATCAAGCATTTCCTCATTCATTTCTTTTATTGCTAGAGAGTTGACAGCTGTATGAACAAAGACAGGCAGATAAAAAAGTAAGACCTGATAAAGACCTTCTCCTATCAGGAAGTAAATCAGGAAACCTAAGACAAAATGGTATGAGAAAATAAAGAAGGAGTGAAGCTCTTTAAATTCCTTTTTCACATCTGAAAGGTTTGATTCCCGTTCATAGATTATCTCCTCAACTATGTAGAAAAGAGAGAAGCCCACAAGAGCAAACAACAAATTATACTCAAGATTTGTAGGAGCATTAATAATTTCAGGAAGCATACCGAGTAGGAAGTAAGAAACAGTTAAACCTGCTGAAAAAGAAGCCAAGAAAAGATTCTCAGGCATGATATACTCATCAATCTCTTCCCCAAAGAAATGTACCAGACCTAACAGAAAAGCCAGTCCAATAGCGAGAATAAGCTCCATAACTAAATAATATCTTTTGAGAGATTTAATAGAAACGCCGAGGCCGGGATTCGAACCCGGGCGGACCGTTGAAGGCCCAATGGCTTAGCAAGCCATCGCATTAAGCCACTCTGCCACCTCGACTTCACAAGTAAATTATACAACGTGAAATGTTTAAAACACTCCTTACAGACTTGCTTGAAACTTCACAATTATAAACGATAAACCTCCAATCATGATACCTGAAAACCCGTACCAGAAGCTTCTTAGAAATGTCTCCATAGACGTAGACAGTAGCTGCATTGAGGCCATCATGTCTATCATCATCCAGATAAATATAAGCAAGATTCCGAATGAAGCTATCGCTATATTTACTACACCCCAATCTCCGTTTAATTGATGAATCAGGCCTCCAATCAATGTCACTATACCGTATATGAGCATGACTATCGTAAATGGTTCAAACAGCGAGTTGATATAACCGAATGCTGTTGCTGCAGTTAATGTGACTAGAGAAATTAATGTTGCTTTAGAATCTCCTTTTACCATCTTTACTAACTAGTTTCTAATCTTCTACGTTTAAATTGGTCTGTCTGCGGATAAGGTATTTAAGTTTCTAGAGGCCTTTTTACCTTATAGAGTGGTAAAATAATGTCTCAAAACATCCTCGACTTTTCAGACGTAACAGGGAAAGACGTTTTCACAAACAAAGGAAGCTACTGTGGAACCGTCAAAGATATAGAATTAAACCTTGGAAAGTTCGCCGTAAGAGCAGTAGTAGTAGGCGCAGAAAAAGGCTCTTATCTAGCGCAGAAAGTCGGTGGAAGCAAAAATGTTGTCATTCCTTACAGAATGGTTCAGTCAATCGATGACATAATTATAATTAAAGACTTCCAGACAAGCCAAGTCGACGAAGAACAACAAGAAAACTGATTTTTTAGTCAGAAACGAATAAAAACAAGGCCTTAACCCCTGTATATGATAGAATTAATAACTTCAACAGGCTACAACATTGTTGAAGCGTCATGGCATACGGCCGCTTTCTTCACTAAATTCTATCTTCTAACTGTTTTAATCAGATCAGCTGATAGCCTTGGCGTTGCAAACATAGATTTCAACCCGGTAGAAAACATGGTTTTAGATGAATCGAGAATAGTTCTAGCATTCTTCCTAACTATAGGAATTATATCAGTTATAACTGGTTTTGAATTAAGGCCTATTTTCACATTAGTAAGTGAAGGAATTGCCTTAACCTATCTCGCATTCTTGTTTTGGAAGTTCTAACCAAGCTTTTCCTGAACATTCTGATGCCATTCCTCTAAAACATCGGAAGTAACTTCTCTGATCTCATCCATCGGAAGAGACGTGTATACATAGTAAACAGTTCGGTCCGTCTTGCCCTCACGCATCAATAAGTCTTTATCCAGCATTTCTTGTAGGGATCGTTGAACAGTTGAACGGTTACGGTCCACCGCATCAGAAATCTCTTGAACAGTCAAAGTTTGATCATCTAAAGTATCGAAAATAGATTTCTGCAAATCATTCAAATCAAATACGTCAAAGACAATTTCATGTTCATCCTTATCCTCAATATCAAGGAACTGCATAGTAAACATTTAGGCCTGAGGACTTAAATTTCAACCGCCCGCAATAACATCAAAAACATTAATCTCATCTTCTTCCTCTAACTCGGCAGTTTCAGAAATAATCTTCCCATCACGAGACACCAGCACCTCTTGCCTTTCAATACCTTGCTCATCAAGAAATTCTCCAACGTTCAAGCCTTCGTCCACCTCAAAACTTTCTACAGTTTCACCAGAAAGATCATCTCTAACCATTGTCACTTCGATCCAGGATCACCCTTCTCATCAACTCTCTCCTCATACTTTTTCATAGCCTCGTTGAAGGCCTGTTCAGAATCAATATCTAATTCCTCAGCTAAAAGAAATAATGAGAACAACAAATCTCCGATTTCATCCTCTTTTACTTCAACTTGGCCTGGAGAATTACCGTAATTTGCAGATTTTGTAATATCTTTCACGATTTCGCCAGCTTCAGATACTAAATCCAAAGCTCTATATTCTACAGGTGCATCTAAGTTATTTTCTTTAACAAATTTAACTGCTTTTCGTTGAAACTTCTTCAACTCTTTTTACACCTCTATTATGCCTTTACGTGCTGCATGAAATAAATACTCCTGAGCGTACCCAGAGTAAGGTCCAAAGTATTCACGCAGATTTTCTGAGGCCTCCTCATAATCATCAGAATGCAGAAAACTGTAATGCTTTTCAGCAGACTTCAACGCCCAAGTATCCAAAGGATAGGCCTCCAAAAACTCTAGCGAAAATAGTAGGACACAGTCTGCTACTTTATCTCCAACTCCATAAAGTTTCTTTAAGTCTTCACGAGCATCTAAGTATTCTGATGAGATTGAAAGTCCTTCTTCCTTGAGAATATCAATAGTATTCGATACATACTTGGCTCTATACCCTAAGCCCAGGTCTCTAAGCTCTTCTTCTGATGCTCCACCCAGTTCCTCCATGTTAGGGAACCTAACCAGTTCTTCACCTTGATATTCAATAGTTCCACCGTATTCTTCCGCAATATTATTATGCATTTGCTTGATACGAGGAATCTGCATCTGAGGTGAGCAAAGATAGGAAATCAGACATGGGAAAAATTCATCTTGTATAATTCTAAGGCCTTCCAGTTCCTCTCTGGCCTCTTCCAGCTTTTCGTCTTCAGGAAAAGTAGAGTAAATCTCCTCTAAGTCATGATGAAGACTTAAGGCCTCTATCACCTCTTGCCTTGGTAAATCTGTCTCAGCAACTATTAATCCATCTTTTTGCTCCACTATCAAGAGTCTTCCTTTTCTGAACGTATAGAACTTAGATGGTCCCTCTCCATATAAATCTCCATTAATACGGTTCCAGCAAAACGTTTGACCACAGGTTAATGTAAGCTCTAAATCAAAGTTCTCTGTTTCTATCTCATGTTTTTCCATTCTTTAATCCTCATCCTTGCTGTATTTGAAAAATCCTGTGCCTTTCTCTTCATCCGGTTTTTTACTGGCCTCATATTTCCTTCTTTTCTGGTAGCTGCGGCCGCATTTATGGCATTTAATTCTTTTTTCCGCCTTGCTTCTCTGCTTATAGCCGCAGTCCGGGCATTGAAAGTAGGTAACCACGTACAGTCTTTTAACCTCCACAGATTTAATAATGAATTACAGTGATCGTCCACGGTAATATTTTTCATAGAATCTTGAAGCGATTTGGTGTGGAGTTATCAGCCACAGCCATCATC
Source organism: Nanohaloarchaea archaeon B1-Br10_U2g29 (assembly GCA_001564145.1). Classification (GTDB taxonomy): domain Archaea; phylum Nanohalarchaeota; class Nanosalinia; order Nanosalinales; family Nanosalinaceae; genus B1-Br10-U2g21. The sequence continues at coordinate 1,824 of LKMQ01000012.1, read as the reverse complement.
ATACTAAGTCTATATATTTTCAGAGACTCTCAAAGCATTTTACTGAGTCTAAGCGCAATCTACATAATTACTTTAGCCGTGATTTACGGCTTCAGAAAAGGAACATAACTAAACAAAGCTAAAGTTATAACCGCCCATATTAAAATCAGTAAAATAATTGCCTGTGAAATCTGCTTCTCATTAAGGCCTCTTCCCATGAAGAAATGCGTTATAGAGTAGGCCTTACTGTGTACAGAATTAATAGATCCGTCTTCTTGAAGCTCTCCCCATGAGTGCGCATTAAATTTGGACCTTGCCTTCAAGAAAAATTCAAGCATCCAAGGCAGAAACAGGAATACACCAAATTTTTCCATATCCCCTGCGACAATAACAGAGAACATCGCCGCTCCTGCAAGATAAGTAAGTGAATCCCCCGGCAGTATGGATGAAGGATATCTGTTAAATATATAGAATGCGGAAAGAGAAGAAGCCAAGAGGAAAGCTATTGCCGAAGCCTCTACCATACCATTCTGAAATGCAAATATCCCCAGTGCTGTAGATGCAACTATAGATGCTCCCGTCTCCAAACCGTTGACACCAGCAAGCATATTCACCACATTTGAGACAAATATCAGACCTAAAGGCAGTAAAAATAATGGATAGATTAATCCCCAATCTACCGTTCCTACAAATGGCAGCACCATGCTCCATGATCCTGCTCCCACAGCAATTAATGGAAAAGCCGCAGGTAAAACCATAAGCATTTTTGCTAACTGTGATAGGCCTGTTCTATCAAGCTTTTCTTGCGGCGCTCCAAAAATTAAATCTGCTTTCTCATGAATAATTGTCCTATTCTCTGAGATTATCATATCTCTTTCAAACTCTTTACCCACAATTTGTGCTAAGTCAACATGGATATCATCGATTAAACCGATTAAAGCAATTAAACTAGCAGAAGTCAGTGCAGCGAAAATCAAGGCTTTATCTAAAACAATGTCGGTAAAGAGAGATGTGGCTCCGGCAAAAAAGCTGACAGATAAGATAAAACCTAGTAATACTATTGTGCCTCCTGAGGTAGGTACTCTAGGCCTGCCAGCTTTCTGTTGGTCTCTACCAACTATACCAGAAGCTGAGAGATATTTTTCTGCAAGAGGAGTTCCTATAAGTACGGTTGTGAATCCTAGCAGCGCCGAGATAATGAATATTTCAATCATTCAGTTACTTCCCACATCTTAACGTAGTCATTTGATCCGTCTTCAACCTTTTCCAAGTAGTCTATACCATGACCGTCCATAAAGTAGAGTTTCATCAAATTATGCTCTGAAATATCTCTAGGAATCACAGCTATTCTTGACTGTGTATCAAAGGAAATACCTCTCTCCAAACTGAAGTAAGGGTCTACGGCTAGACAGAACTCTGACTCACCATCTCCTAACTCTTCTATTCCCTCCTCGGTTAATACACAGCTTATCTCTAATCGTTCTCCTCTCTGAGTCTGGACTGTTGCCGTATCAACGACATTGACGTTAGTTCCGTCTGTATCTACAGGCACAAATATCTGTGACGGCAAACCATCAACAATTCCTTGGAACTGGACTACTGTACGATCCCCGGATTCAGATACTGATTGAGAAGCAGGTCCGGGTGTTGAAGCTTGGAACATTGAGTCAAAGTTTTCGTTATCTCTTAATGCAATTTGGCTTACTGCAGAGTACTTTCCTATCATTGTATTATCTAAAACAACGTAATCCGTTGAATGTCTTTCGAATATTTCAGCATAATTCTCTCTTGGATCATCTGAAGCAAAGTACTCTGCTAAATCGAAGTTAATCCTTTCTTCATCAG
>LKMQ01000011.1 GCA_001564145.1 Nanohaloarchaea archaeon B1-Br10_U2g29 | reverse complement strand
GAGTTGATTGCCATTCCGCTGCTTCCCATGCTCATTCCGTCAATTATGTCTCCTGAGTCTTCGATTTTGATAGGCCCGAATAATCTTCCTTTAGGTTCTGCGAAAAGGTGAAGATCCTCTCTGATTGCGCCTGTTGCAGTCTCAATATCAACCACAACATTGTTAGACTCGTCTTGGTCTTCGAACGTGTTTTCGTCTAGGCCTGGCACGCTGTGTTTTAACTGGTAGTAGACCTCTCTGATCGATGCTGTTCGTTTACCTTCTACTAGCTCCTTACATTTTGAGGCGACTAGTGTAGTTTGCATGAACTTTCGGGCATGGCTAATGTTTAGGAACTTTCTAGTAGAGTAACTATCTCCTAAGCTAAGTCTTCCGTCTTCTTCATCGTAGTTTACGTTTGATTTTGATCTTACCTGAGTGTCGAACGTCAGATTGTCGCTATCTTCATCGTCTAACTGTCTCAAAAGTTTCTTACCGAGGTGGGTTAGACGGTCAAGAGTCTTTTCATCATGTGCTAAGTCTTTTTTTGGCATTAAATATCACCTTAAAGTTGTTCCGGGTTGTAGTCAGCCTCAACCATGGCCTGAATCTGGTTTTCAATCTCTTCAGCATCACCATCACTGGCTAGCTGGGCAATCGCAGGTCCCATTTCTTTCGCATAACTTGTGAGCTGTCGCTTCTTCTTCTCCTGAATCTCCATTCTTTCCTTACGGCCAATGTAACGGCCTAATTTCCTGCCTGCTTCCTGCAAGGCTAGCTTCATCTCTTTACGGATAGGATCATAATTCGCAACTGCTTCCTTACCTTCAGATGTGAAAGGCACCCAGACCGAAGCAATATGGACTAAAATGTAGAGAGGTCCTTGAGGCCTGTCACCTGTCTGGCTAATGTTGTAACGGTTCCAGGAAACATTCTCAATAGCTTTTGTAGTTACACAGCTACTTTTTTTGTAGAGAAGAGGCACTTTATTTGCGAAACGTAGCTCTTCAAAGCTTCCTTCATCTTCAATGTCGCCACCCCATGCAAGGCCTACTTCAATTTGGAAAGGATTTCCTTTGTAAACTGTAGGCTTACGTGTAATAGCAGTTGAGAATTCAGGGTTTAACTCTTTTTTTAGGCCCTTAAGTACTAGGTCTTCTCCAATTGGGGATAGACAGTCTGTCGGCGGGCTCTGTAACTTTACGTTTTGAGCAGCCTTCAACAGGGTTTCTATTTCGTCTTTTTCTAAAGTATTAGGCCTTCTGCCTGTATCCATGTCAGCTTCGTCGCATATCTCTTCTGCTGAAGTTCTTCCTACACGTGTGAACTCGTTCTGGAGGAATGAGGTAATCGTTCTTGCTGAACTGTTTTCGATCATTCTCATCATTACTCCAAGCTCTACTCCGTGAGGGTGAGGCTTGATTTCTTTTGGCTTTTTAGGAAGCTCCCGGGATACTCTCGGGAATTCTACCTTGTTTCCATCAGGCTCACGCAGTACTACTCTTGCGTAAGGGTTCATGATTGCTGTGTGCTTCAGGTAGTTGAATACTGAGTGGTGCCCACGAGTGTACTGGGCTTCTATATCCATTTCGATACTCGTACCGTGATCAAAGTAGTAATCTTTATCTCCAGGAAATTCATCGCTTTCAGAGTCAACAACTTCATCCTTTGTAATATTCGGTTCATTAGTCTCTGTATCAATGCTCACAACAAACTTGTGACAAGGTTCTCCTTCTTGTTTAGAGTAAACTGTTACAGGCTCTCCGGTAGTTAACTGGGCGTACATTGCAGAGGCGGAGATTCCAATTCCCTGCTGTCCACGTGATTGTTGTAACTTGTGGAATTTTGAACCATACAATAACTTACCGAAAACTTTCGGAATTGTCTCTCTGTCAAGGCCTATAGCATTGTCTCTTATTTCGATTCTACATTTATTATCGTCGATTTCATCGATTAATACATGGATCTCTGGAAGTATTTCATCCTCCTCACATGCATCGAGTGAGTTATCGACGGCCTCTTTTACTACTGTTATTATAGATTTCTGCGCGTTTTCAAATCCTAGGAGATGTTTGTTCTTCTCGAAGAACTCTGCCACAGAAATTTCTCTGTGATCTCCTCCTGTATCTTCAACTTCTTCTTCAATTCCGTTTGGCATCTTTTATTCTTCACCTTCTGATTCTATCTTGATTCTTCTCCAAATAATTATATGCTGTAGAATGAGAGCTTCCGTTCAAAAGCATTTTAACAGCTCCTTGAGCAACCTCAATATTCTCGATATGGCCTACAAAACCTACAGTCTTACCGTAAACCGCAAGTTTTACTTCTGTCATTTTCTCAATATGCTTACGTGTCTCACCATCACGGCCAATAACACGGCCTTTTAACCGCGCCATACCATTCTGGCTGCTGTCAAACTGGCTGATATCTAAATGATGGAAATCATAACCTTCTTGAACTAAATTTAAGGCCTTATCAGGGTTAAATCCCCGGCCAATTGCTTTTACAATTTTCTGAGCTGTCATTTCATCAAGTACGTCTCCATCTACACTAACATTGTTATCTTTAATCTCAATTTCTGTATCTGTATCTTCTTCGATACGATCTTTGGTTTCTCCGCCTTCACCAATAACAGCTCCGACACGGTCTTCAGGTATACGGACTTCTCTCACAAAAAACAGTTATGCAGCCAACCTTTTTATACCTTGGAAACCCTGTACAGGCCTTAATACCCGTCTATAACAGAATTTAAAGCTTCCTCATGTGAAAGACTTGCGCCTTCTTTTCTGAAAAAATTGGTTATATTCTTCACATCGCGCTTCAACAAGTTCAAGGCCTCGGGATGCGATTCATGGACTCCCTGGGAAAAATCAATCCAAACTAGTTCATCCTTTTCAACTAGTATATTGTACTCGGAAAGATCTCCGTGAACAATTTTCTCTTCTTTCCACATTCTCTTCATATTCTCTAAAACCTGGTTTAAAGCTGCGTCAGGGTTCTCAATATTCACATCCTTCAGTTTAGGATAAGGCTGAAACTCTTCACCAACAAACTCCATAACTAATACATTCTCCTGCAACCCGTAGACTTCCGGGCATCTAACAATATTTGAGGCCTTCTTCAAGTTTTTGAACTCCTTCTTCGCCCAAGCATTGATAACGGCTTTCCTATCTTTTTTCACGTTCCTGAATCTTTTGTCACCTCTCAAATATTGGTGCATTTCTCTGAAGGCACCTGCCCTCTTCATATAAATTTTTACGGCAGCGAGGCCTTCATCTGTGTCAGCGAGCAGTATGGCTGATTCTTTTCCTGATTCTATTATTCCGTGCATCCGGTTGATTAAATCTCTGTCTGCTGCTTTGAGAAGAGCGTCCATAGTGTCGTCGTCTAAAACATTTTCAACAGCTTTTTCAGCTTCTGAGGAGTCGAACATTCTACGTTTCTTCTCCTTCCGTCGACGCGGATATATTTCATCATCTTCAACCATAACACATCTTTAGAACTGGAAAGCTTTAATCCTTGAAATTTCCAACTAGTTTCCAGACTTTTCTATAGTAGCCCAGGCCAATAATTAGGCCTATTACTGAAGCAGGTAATGCGAAGTCGGGATGTATTATGGCTTTAGAAAGATATTCGGGCAGACTCAGGCATACTGTGGGTACAGGTTCTTGTTGGTGAAAGTCTCTATATGATCCGCAGAATTCCAGTAACCTGTAGCCATTTTTGTGTAATGTTAGTAGAAAAACTGTTGTGATATAAGCTGTTAGGCCTGTCAGAAATGCTTTGATAGTTTCTGTTCTTTGAAATGTCATAGTCCCAATTAATGGGGTTTTTTGTTTATAGGAATTCTTTGATTTCGTCTAAGTAGTCTCTTTCTTCTAGCCAGTCTTGCTGCGCTTGACTGAAGCTTTCGACAATATCTCCTTTCTCATCGCCTTGAATGTCCCAAGGGTCGACTAGTACTACTGAGTCTCTTTTTACCCAGAGGCCTCTCTTTTTTGATCCGGGTATTCGGCAGATTCTTTCTCTTCCGTCTGTGCAGTATACCTGATATTTTCCGCCTCCTACTTTTCTTAGGACTATTCCCAGTACTTCTTCGTCTTTAGGCGTTCTTACACGTTTTATTTCCTGTTCTTCATCGTCTGCCATCTGTAAATTATAAATGGGTTTGAAGTTTTTTAAACAGGAAGTTTGTCTTTCAAGATACTCCATTTGTAGGCTCCAATGCCAATAACCGCTAGCCCCATTAGAAATGCTGCATAAAGGCCTTGATTGATTGTATTAAAGCTGTGGAATAAAGGCGATATCACGGCGACAAGTGTCACTGCTGCGGATGCAATACTTGAATATTTTCTTGCGGGTTCATCTCTTCTCCAGCGGCCTTCGAGCTTTCTCTCTAATGGCTGTTGGACTGCTACGAAAAGAAGTGCTGCCGGCAGAGCCAAATATAATCCAAAATTTATAGGATCGCTATAACTAGGAATTGACACTGTAGCTCCTGATCTATGCCCTGTTCCATGATAAGCTGCTGAGGACAGAACACTTAGATTTAGGAAAGTGAATAAGCTTAGAACTTTGATAAAAAAACTCTGCTTCATAATATATACTAACCTTTACTGGCTTTTATTCTCCCAGTAACCTGACAGAAACCACGTTCCGATAAACTCTTTGACCATCTCTTTCTCCCACTAACTCGTAACTTCTCTCAATTTCAGGCCTGTAATTTTCTCTCAGCATGGAAAGAATTTTCTTATTCATCTTCTCAGTTGAAAGGTAGAAATCTATTCCGCCGTCTCTGTGCTCCAAGTTTGATAGGAAATCTGCCCTGTTTCTATTTGTTAGTTCTGCTGCTTTATCTGTTATATCATCGGCTATATCTTGAACGTTCTCTCCTCTTAACTGAATCTTGGCCTTGTAAAAGCCTCCCTGGAAACGTGAGCAGTCCGGGCACTGATCTTGAAGCCATTCCACTTTCACATCTTCATTGTCTTGAAGATTACCGTCTGCTATATGCAATCTTACATAAAACTCTTCGTCTTCTTCCCAGTACTGAAGCTCTAACTCGAAACTTTCCGCTATATCTGAGAAAGTTTCAGCTAACTGGTCCTCCACAGTATAGGCCTCAACCCACTCTCCTTTCTTCTTCATTCTGCCGCATACGCTGCATGTCTCAATTTCTACAAGCCTAGGAGCATCGACAAGACTGTTAACTTCGGTAAAACAAGTGTTGCATAACTGCTTCTCTTCACCGTAAAGTTTCTCAGTCTCTTTCCCACAACGTGGACAGAATTTTGAAAGCTCCATGATATCGTTATAGGTTTCAAATCTTTTAACTGGGTAAAAGCCTATCTCCTTCCTCAATATCAAGATCTTCAAAACTCTCCAACAAATACTGGTATTTTTCTTTAGGCCTGTAAAAACTCCAAGTTCGTGGATTCCATGTCCAAGGCCTGGCTTTTTCAATATGGATTAACTCTTTTTCAGAGTCGAAGAAATATAGGTAAAGAGGCTTTGAAAGTAGAGCCATGTCAATCTTGGCGTTAGTAGATCTTGGGAATTTGAAAAGCATCTTTCCTTCTTTTCTTAGTGAAAGACCCCATGCACGTTTGAGGAAGCTTTCTGCTACCTCGACCTCATAGGTTTGGTCGTTTATTTTGATCTCCATATCTTTTAGTTAGTGTCTTTGGAAATTAAAGATGTGAAGAGGCTGAACAAATACAAACAGAAAGTCTTGGATGAGCTGCATAAAGCATTTCATGAACATCATTCCGACAGACAGATCGCATTAAGCTTCTCGATTGGAGTATTCATAACTGCGCTTCCTACTCTAGGAACAGGGTTCATACTATTTTTCGTACTGGCAAAGGCCTTCACATGGATATCAAAACTTGCTTTAATAGCCAGTGCAATAGTCCTGAACCCTATTGTAAAACCTGTTTTCTGGCTGGCCAGCATTAACCTTGGAGGCATAATTTTTACAAGGCAGATAACATTTACGACAGAGCCAGAGACAGTGTTGGCATACTTAATTGTTGGTAATCTAGTAATAGCATTGATTTCTGCAGTAATAGCATATTTCTTCGCATTAAATGCTGTTAGAAGATACCGAGAAGAAGGATTAGATATAGTAGAGGAATTGGACGAAGCTGTAGAAGAAAAAGCATCTGAACTAGAGTAAAATCTTCTTATTTTTCGTCAGGATGCCTGAAAAAGCTAGCGGCTTTCTCAAATTTATTAGACCTGAAAACTTTATTTAAAAACTGTTTGAACCTGTTTTCTCTGCTACCTGCGAGGCCTAAAGCTGCGAATAGTCTTGCGATCCGTCCTCCACGAGTCACTAAATGGACTATTTCTTGGACTAATTCTCCAACTCTTGCGACGCTTTCAATCAATCTGAAGACCCAGAAAAAAGGTATTACTGCCAGTATTTCAAGCCATTCATGTCTGAAGAATTTTTTAGTTGATTTAGCGTGCTTAAATTTGAAGGATAAATCCCCTACGAAGACAAATATTACGAAAAGATCGGCATAGAAAAACTGCTGCTCATAAGCATATTTGTAATCAGTGAAGAAAACATCAGCGACCACAATGACGATTAAAACAAGTAAAGCTGGAACAATCATCCTGTCAAAAAATTTCTCTAGATTCTTCCAAAACTCTTCCATACTCAGAATTGGGGATTTACAAGTTAAAAAGTTCTTGACTCGCCCGCACAGGGATTTGAACCCTGGATCTGCACCTCCGCAAGGTGCCGTCTTTCCACTAGACCATGCGGGCCTCTAGTTTTAGTTTAGAATCCGGTTTTTTAAACTGGATAGGCCTGACCCTTTAAATACTCGGGTCGTTAATTCGGTTTTAAGGTGAATTAAAAGATGGAGCTTATCGAGAAAATCAAAGACAAACTAGGCCTAAACTAGATATTTTTTCAGGGCCTGCTCATATTTTAACTTTTTCTTTCTAACAATTGATTATAACGTGATTTTTGAATGGGAGAAATTGCTTGTGTTTACAAGGTAATGCCGGAAGACGACAAAACAAATCTAGAAGATATCAAAGACCAGCTTAGAGAACTGCTTGATGTCAATGATATAGGAGAGGAAGACGTGGCGTTTGGACTGAAAGCTGTCAAAGTATCTTGTATCACTACTGATGAAGAAGGCGGAACTGATGCAGTAGAGGAGAAACTTGAACAGCTAGAAGGAATCCAAAGCTACGAACTTGAACATTTCGATAAACTATAGGGATAATTCTAAGCCTTCCTTATTCTTTAGAAGGTTTTTTCTCCACTGTTACAGGCTTTACAGCCGTATTCTAATTTATCTTTTCTACATATCTTCGAGCCGCATATATTACAGGTAGTTACTGCTTCTCTTTCACCGCAGAAATCACAGATTGCAGCCATAATTAAATTATTGGAGGCCTAAACTTTTCTCTGTTATGGGAGTAAATCTTGGTGAATTAGTCGAGCCTGAGGAAATAGAGTTTTCAGATCTGAATGATAGAGTTGTTGCAGTTGATGCGATGAACACTTTATACCAGTTCTTATCGATAATCAGGCAGCGAGACGGTACTCCTCTAAAAGACTCAGACGGTAACATTACTTCTCATCTTTCAGGGCTTTTCTACAGGAACATTAATCTGCTTGAAAAAAATATTAGGCCTGTATACGTTTTCGATGGAGCTATGCCAGATTTAAAGCAGAAAGAAAGTAGTGAACGAAGAAGAAAAAGGGAAGAAGCTAAGAAAGAATGGAAGAAGCTGAAGGAGGAAGGTAAAATCTCTGAAGCCTATTCTAAGGCGACTCAGAGTTCAAAATTAACTGGCGACATGATTGAGGAATCGAAAGAACTACTCGATGCTATGGGAATTCCTTGGATTCAGGCCTCAAGCGAAGGCGAGGCTCAGGCAGCGTATATGGCTTCTCAAGGAGAAGTTTATGCAGTAGGTTCTCAAGACTGGGACTGCTTGTTGTTTGGTGCTGACAGGATGGTAAGGAATCTTACTTCTAGTAAAACTCAGAAGACTCCTACCGGTAGGAAAAAAGTTAAACAAGAGAGAATAGAGCTTGTAACTGTTCTTCAAGACTTGGATATAAGTCGTGAACAATTGATTATGTTAGGAATGTTGATGGGTACGGATTTTAATGACGGAGTGCACGGAATCGGCCCTAAAAAAGGCCTGAAAAAAGTTAAAGAGCACAAGGACTTGGATTCTCTTTTGAATGATGAAGAAGTTGAGTTTGAATCTGATAACTCTCCCGAAGCGGTTTTCGATTTCTTCATGAATCCTCCTGTAGAAGAAGTAGATTTCAGTTTTGAAGATCCTAAAAACGATAAAATCAGAGATATTCTAGTTGAAAAAAGAGAGTTCTCATTAGAAAGAGTAAATTCAAAAATTAAAGACTTAGATAAGGCCTTGGAGTCACGGCAGTCAGGTCTTGGAAGTTTTACCTAGTTTTTAATTGTTCCATAACTAGCTCCATCATTTCGCCCATTTCAACATATCCTTGGCGTATTTCATCAATTTCTTTTTCCTGCCGCTCCATCTCATTGACTATAGTTTTCAAATCTTCTTCATCTACTGTATCTTCTAGCCTTGAAATCCTTGCTTCTAGCTCATTCTGCTGTTTTTTCTCTATTCTCTTTAAACGCCCTCTAAGAGCAGAAAGACTTTTCTTCAAACTTTTCGTATTATCTTGGGCAACTTTATCCTCAAGATGATCCGTTCTATCTTTCAGATTGGCTAGCTCTGATTCAAGTTCCTGTTTCAATTCCTTAGGCTTTTCATCTCCGGATTTTTTCAGTTCTTTGAATTCATCATGTGATAATAGTTTAAGTTCTGCTAGGTCGTCAAAGTCGTTGAACAACCATTTGAAGTCTGAAACTATTCCTCTGAGATCGTTTACATCTTCCTTTAGCTCTTTGAATTTTTCCATGTCTTCAGAATCTTCTAATTTTTCTAACTTGTTCTCTAGGTTCTCAACTTTAATCAGTAGATCATCAAACTTTCTTCCCTCAAGTTCTTCAATTCTGGAGTTCAGGTTCTCAAGCTCTAGCTCTAGACCGCTGTAGCTTTTATCCTTTAAATCTCCTACTTCGCTTTCCAAGTTATTAATTCTGTTCTCTATATCGTCCAGGCCTTCTATTTCAGGCTCTTCATCTTTGATTTCTTCAATAGCTTCCCTCAAATCATCCAATTCTTCAGTTTTAGCTAGGTCTTCGGATTCAGTATCTTGGTTCTTTAATTCTTTGAGATCTTCTCTTAGCTCATCTAGGTCCGACTGGCTCTCCAGATCATCTTTAATATCGTCGACATGCTCTTGGAAATCTTCCAGTTTTCCCGGTATATCGGATCTTAACTCTTCTAGCTCGGTTTTTAGACCTTCTAAATCTTCTTTGAAATCATCTAGTTCTTCGTTATCAGGGTCCGAAACCTTGTCCTCTATTTCGGTAATCCTGTCTTCTAACTCTTCATCAGATCCTTCATTCTCTGAGGCCTTAGTTATTTTATTTTCTAGATTATCTATTCTATCCTGTATTTTTTCTGTGGATGGTTGTGAGTCAATTTTCTGCTTAAGTTCTTCTATTAAACTGGTTTTCTCTGCAATACGGTCTTTAAGCATCTCTATTTCATTGTCATCTTGTTCAGCTAGTTCGTCTTCTATTTCGCTGACTCTGCGCTCGATCTTTTCCAAGGCTTTATCTAATTCAGGTGAGCTATCTACTGATTCTTCTTTATTATCTTCTTGGGAGCTGTCTACATCTTCCGTTTCTTCTGGAGTTTCTTGACTTTCTTGTTCTTTTTCAGACCTTTCTTTGGAGTTTTCATTCTTCTCTTCTTGAACTTCTTCCATTTTTTCTTCCTCTTCTTTGCCTCCTAGTGAGGTCTGTTCATCATCGTCTCCTCCAAAGATTACGTTTTCTCCCATATAATCACATCTAATGGTTAAACTTCAAAAGTTAAAAACATTATTCACTGAGACCTAACAACTAATGTCTTTTTGGGAAGCCAATTTATTCCAACAAATACAATCAAAATACTATGAAGAAGATTCTTGTAGTAATAGATGGCCTAGGACTAAGAGAAGAAACACAGGGAAACACATTCAAACAAGCAGACACACCAACTCTCGACCACTTAATGGAAGAATACGGTTACCAGGAACTTGAGGCCTCAGGTCCTGCAGCCGGACTACCAGAAGGATATACAGGAAACAGCGAAGTAGGGCATTTACATCTAGGTGCAGGAAGAGTAGTCCCTCAAAGACTAACAAGAATCAATGAATCAATAAAAAACAACGAACTAAGAGAGAAACAGGCATTGAAGGAAGGCCTGGAACGAGCGGAAGAAAATAATACTACAGTACATCTAGCAGGAATAATCAGTGATGGTGGAATCCACGGCCATATCAATCATCTCAAGGCCTTAATGAGCATAGCCTCTACGTATGATGTAGAAGTGGAGATACACTGCTTCACAGATGGTAGAGATGTCAGCCCTAAATCGGCGGAAAAGTTTATCGATGAGATTGAAGAGCACGCAAAAGATACTGCTGGAGAGATCGCTACTATCATAGGCAGGTTCTACAGCATGGACCGCGACCACAACTGGGAACGAACCCATCAGGCCTACAAAAGCATGGTGCAAGCCGAAGGATACAGTTTTGAAGATCCGAGAGAAGCAGCTGAAAAGGCCTACAGCGATGGAGAATACGACTACTTCATCCAGCCATCAGTCAGAGCAGATTATCAAGGAATGACCAATAAAGACGAACTAATATTCTACAATTACAGAGCCGACAGAGAAAGACAGATAGTAGAAGCCTTCCTAAAGGAAGAGTTCGATGAATTTGAAAACACGGTTAGACCTAACTTTACCTCTATGCTCCCCTACCGAGACGACTTCAACAATCCAGTTCTTTTCGAAAAACAGATAGTGGAAAATACTTTGGGAGAAGAAATAGCAGAAAAAGGCTACACACAGCTAAGAGTAGCAGAAAGCCAGAAAAAACCCCATGTAACCTACTTCTTCAACGGACAAAGAGAACTAAAATTCGAAGGAGAAGAAAGAAAATTCATTGAAAGCGACAAAATAAGAGCTTTCGACGAAAGGCCCGAAATGCACGCCAAAGAAATCACAGACATCGTCATCAACGCAGTAGAAGAGGGCGAGAAAAATTTCATCCTAATGAACTACGCAAACTGCGACCTAGTAGGACACACAGGAAATCTAGAAGCCACAATAAAAGGCCTAGAAGCAGTCGATGAAAACCTTGGAAGACTGGTGGAAAAAATCGAGGCCTCAGAATACGAAATGGTTGTGACGGCCGATCACGGGAACTGCGAAGATATGGGGACTGAAGAAGAACCTAATACCTCTCACACATTAAATAAAGTACCAATAATTAGTGTTGGAAAGAGTAAATTAATTGATTTAGAAGGCCTTTCTGATCTGAAGACGGTATTTATATAGGTTCACAAATAGGAGGATTTTCGCTTACCATCTCGCATCCTGAGGGACAAGGATTTTCATTGGGGCAATCAATACCCCCATTACCTCCTACATCCTCCAAATCATCTTCTGCATCGGTTATACGATCTGATACGAATTCGCTGAAGCTGCTGGATTCTCCCGTGAAAATGAAAAGCATTATGGCTGCAGTGGCTATCACTACTACTGCAACCAACACTACCTCTATGGTTTTGTCCAAGTTAATTCACTTCTTGACAATTTATAGTTCCTGACTCAGCATTATAGCTGTCCGGAATGCCTGCAACTGCTGATCCATCATCATTTAGGCAACTGTTAGGTGTGCTTATTTCTTCTGCTCCTGTTGAACACTGAGTTTCTACTGTTGATGTACAGGCGTCTGCACCTGTAGTGTCTATTACTCCTCCAAGCCCTTGGTTAAGCATAAAAACCAATGAGAGGGCTGCAATCATTAATACCGATGCTGCAATTATAAGGTATAAAATCTGTGATAGGCCTTTAGTATTGTTCATATATCAAAGAATTGTTTTGTCTGTATAAAAAGTCTTGGAAAGATAAGAGAAAAAGGAAAATATAGGCCTTTGTTTTAAGGCTGTTTGAGGTTGATTTGGATGCTTGAGACGTTTAGCTGGTCTCCTTCATCAGTCTCTATTTCATCGGTACCGATTGAAATGTCATCTATTTCCGCATCTTCAACGAATCTGTCTCGGACTATTTCTGCTACGTCTACTGCCCGACTAATTGCTTTTCCTCTTGCTTTTACGTGGACTGTTTCATGTCCTTCGCTGAACTGAGTTACAACTGCTAGAACGTAACTCATTGCTGGTTTGCTTCCTACGTATACTGTATTGTCATCTTCCTGTTCTGCCACTAATTAGTTCACCTAATTAATCATAGTAACATAATACTAAAATAACTTAATGGTTAATTACATATCCGGATTCCCCAATTTCTAAATTCAAATAACCGTCTTCTGTTAAAACTTCTTCATCGATATCCTCAACTTCAAAGTCTATTACTGTATTAGTGGGTGTAACTTCAACAGTCGAACTCTTCGTATTAGCAGTACAAGTTCTACTAACACATGTTCCATTAACTCTTCTAGTGCATCTAGTTCTACAACAGCTGCCAGAACTACTGCTGACCTCATTCCAATTATAATTGTTTTCTTGACTAGAAGAGGAAGAGATACCACTTGGAAGACTCAGAGAACTCTCAATGCTAGAAACCGAAGGCACATCTGAGAAATAACTAGACACTCCTGCACTCCTGGCACTACTTCTAGCCGAACTCCTACTCCCACAAGCAGTTCTTGTATTTGTATAGGAATCTTCTATTGATGCATCATCAAATGTTTCTTCTAATTCATAGAAAAATTCGCTGCCAGCTTTAGCGAGCTCGATATATCTATTAGGTGTTGATATTGATTGGCTGTAGCTTTCAGTTTTAAGAACTGCATCTTGGTGGCATAAAATATTCAATCCACTAAAATCTGTTGAGAGTGCTGAGACATTTTCAAACTCTGTTGAGAAGAAATCGTAGCCAGGCTCTGAAGATCCTGGATAAAGTTCGAAATCTATATCCTCACCAATACTGCATCCAGCATTATCTAATCTCGTATCGAAACGAGAATAGGCCTCGGACTCCCACGAGTCTAAAATTGAGTTAAGTATAGAGTTAGGCGTTAGTGCTGAAGAAGCCTCAGACTTCCAATTAATTCCGCCATCATCCAGTTCGTAGGCTGCATTGTTTACACTATATTCCATAGATGAAGGGATATAGTGCTCAACAGTGTAATCATAAGATGTTTGGGTTTCTACCAGTTTCTCAATATCTTCAGACGACTCACCCACTACCGAATTGAAAGCTTCTCCAATTGGGATTGTCTGTACTGTCAAGATAACAGCTGTAAGTAAAAGGCCTAGCATCGGTAATATTCCTTCTAAGCTTCCTTTCATCTTTCTCGCCCCACAAAATAAGTTAACTCTATTTCTCCTTCACTGATTGGAACTTTTCTCCTATAGGCGTTCCAGTCGTGCCTGTCAACATTTTCCAGGCCTTGCCGCGCTTCAAGATAGTCGTTGTGGTGATCTGAAGTTATGTTAATTATACCTCTACGACCTTGATTCGCTATCTTGTACTCCTGAGGCATGCTATAGGCCTGATTAAAAAATGTTTCGAGATCATCCCTCACCACGTCTCGATCATATGTGCTCCCGTTAATCCTTATTTTATCTGCCGAAAAATAATGTTGAACCAACTCTAATGAAGTAACATTGTACTTATTGCCGCTTTCTATCCAAGGATCAACTTCTTGGTTCAGCATATAAGTAAGGGTTGTTTCATCCTCTATGGCCTCGACACTGCTTCCAATTTCTCCTTGGAGTGTTACATCGCTTGTTATACTATCTTCTGCTTCCGAAGTAATCAGCAAGAGTAAGGCAATAGATAGAAAAACTGTAATACTGAACATAATCACTTGGGCTATCATACCTTGGGCTTTCATTCTTCATAAACCTCCAAGCTCATAGGAACTAATTCACCGTTCTGTTCTACAAGTATCCTAGTCCTTAAGCTTTCTATGCCTGAAGCCGTAGGAGAACCTTGGCAATCAATCCCTGATCCCATTACATCGGTTTGAACTCTATAACTTAGATATTCATCATCAAGATTCTCAATCTCGCTTATACTGCATTCATAGTCTGAGCCTTCTCCTATATGGCTGACATCAATCACGGATCTCCTATCATCAAGGTTATGCATCTGCTCAGATGATATAACTACATCGTAAGCCAAGTCAGAATTACCTCTTACATCATCACTTATACTTGTTAAGCCTCCTATGAATATCTGTAAAACCAATGTAAGGCCTACTCCAAGCATTATAATGTAAGGAACTTTTGTGATGATGTTGTATAGTTCCATTAACAACTCTCTCCGACTATTAGCTCATTATCAAAGTTTTTTTCTAAGCATATACTGCTGAAGGCCTCGTAACTGCTAGGCCCATCAATATTCGAATACCCTATACCTCCTAGATCTCTTACCTCTTCTAAATTCTCTTCGTCTTCGAATCTAAGATAAAACTCTGCTCCATCAACCTTTACATCGTAGCTTGAAATATCTATCTCTATGCTACCCGCTTCATAATTATTAAGCAGTAATGCGGCGTTCTCAACCCTATCGGCTCTGATATCCGTGGTTTCTTGTGCTATGAAGTTAGCAGTGTAAGTCTGGGATCCTACTGCTACTGACATCACCAGTATAAAGGTGAATGCTGCTTCAATCATCGTGAAGGGATAGCTTGCTTGTCCTTTCATGGCTCTAATACAACCTCTAGACCGCCGTTGTTCTCGCCGACGACTGCCTCCCAGCTACCTTCACTTATTGAATCAACAGGCATAGTATTTCCGTCTCCATCCTCCTCCATTAAATCCACACTACACTCTGTATTTAATTCCACTGACCAGTCATCTTCAGAAGGCGAAAACTCATCTCCATCGAAATTAATTTCATCGTTTTCAAAAACATCAACATCTACCGACTGAACTAAAATATTGTCAAAATCATCGACGCCTTCACACTGCTCATCAATAAGTGAGGCGAGGGATCTTACATCTGCTCTATCACTATGCTCTCCAAAACCTGTACCGCCAAAACCTTCTAACATTCCAATTACAGGTACCATCACCACCATAATAGCTAGAACACCTACTACAATGAATATCGGTGAATCAGCTTCCATAAATTATTGACCTCCAAACAATTCGCATTCATCCCCTGAGATACAGTCAATAAAGCTTGCGGTGAACCCTTCTAAATCTATTATTCCATCAGTAAATATAGTATCTGTAGCTGCAAATATTGCAACTATCGTAATAATCGAAACCACTATTGCAATCAACGCAGTTACCGTTGTCTTCATGGGCGCTCTGGCCTCCAATCAAGACTTTCATAAAAATTTTCCAGACCTCCTAAGTTACCGTCCAGCATAACAGAAATCACTAGAACTGCTGCAATTGAAACAACTAATACCAACACAAGCGAAATCGTGGAATCGAGGCCTTTCACAATAACCTTTGTGCATCAATGATTGAAATAAATTTGTTCAAGGCTCAGGGTTGAAATCCAAGTTTGAGATAAAATCATCCACGGCATTACTGAAAAAACTGTCAAAACTCAAGAAAATAAGCACTACCACCATGAGGCCTAAAGCAATCAAAGATATAGTCTTTATTGGTAAGTCCATCTGTAAATTTATAGTTTTTCGACGCTTATGAAATCTTGTATTTTAGTAAGGTGTGAGACCAGGACCACTTGGAGGACTAGGGGAGCTTCCTCAATCACTGGTCCATCTACCGTCGACAGGGTCACAGCTCCACTCTGTGCCATCTATCTCTACAGTCTCTTCACCATCACACATATTCCACTCCGAATGATCTTCTTCAAAGCCGTCATTATCGCTGTGAGGTGCACAGAGAAGATCTCCATAGATCTCATATTTTCTTTCTCCTCCAAAATCATAGAGTATTTTATTACCTACGTCTGTTCTCTGCCAGTCTTGGAAGCTGCTGTCAAATCCAAAATTATCTTCATTAGGGTCAACACTTGGATCGGAATGTCTACCATAGAGTATTCCTGCATGACCTCCATCCAATCCAGCTGATCCTTCAACATTAGGCAGATGATAATCATCTACCGAAGCACTGTCAGCAGAGGGGAAACTTCCATCTAAAGGAATTCTGGTGCCTTCATCAATTGCAACCCAGCCTGTAGCAGGATATCCAAAAGTGTAGTCGAATAACCCCACTATGCACTTATCCGCTCTATTTTCATCAAAATTAAACTCTACATCTGCGGTACCATGGCTGGTGCTTAGAAATACTCTATCTTCTTCCTCATTTAAATTGTGGAAATCAAAAGCATATCTATCACCTGCAGCAGTGTTACTTCTTGTAGGATTACCTACGTATGGATGATCGTTGTTAGCTGTGAATCCTGTTATGTGCAGTAGCCTGCCTTGAGTTTGAACTCCTCCAGGTATCTTATCAGCTCTTTCATCTACTAAATCGCTGCCACAGGTATCAAGCTCAGTTTCTTCTATCACTATCATCGGAAAATACTCTCTAGATGAGCTGCCGTCAAACTCAGAACTCCCCAAATCTGTGTTATAAGGGAGTTCTACGTTCATCTGAATGTGTCCTTTATCGCCAGGACAGAGCCTTAATTCATTCAACTTTACGTCATCTTCCATTTGTATGCTTCTTATAGGGGTGTTACTCCAAACT
>LKMQ01000035.1 GCA_001564145.1 Nanohaloarchaea archaeon B1-Br10_U2g29 | reverse complement strand
TTGAAAACTTATAAGGCCTTTCCAAATTCTACCCACAGCTGAAGCCTACTTCTCTCTGCTCAGGAGGAGTCATCCCCATAAAATCCATAGGAGCAAGCTTAACCATACCAATCTTAGGGATTCTGAAAAACACCCTGCCATGAATATTTTCAGGCCTAATATCCTTTTCGAACTCTAGTTGTTCAGGATTGTTATCTCCCTTTGTAGCAACAGAATTTTCATCCTTACTAATAATTCTATGAACTATAGGTGTCTGCATACCAGAAATATCTCTGACAATCATTTGCTGTCCATTTACAGTATAAGATCCGCCATCCTGGACTTGTAAACGATCACCATCGACTTCGAGTAAGGCCTGGTTGTTTTGTACACTGATCACTTTTACAGTTCCTAAAGGCGTATTTGAAGCTTCTTCACCTACACTAAATCTATCATCGTTAATCTCCAGTTCGGCTTTGAAAGGAACTTGGAAAACAATAACATCGTCCTCCTGTAAATCTTCGAAATCGGCTCCTTTAACTCCTAAAACATCTCCGCGATCGTATTCAGGATACATAGAACAAGAAACTACAGATACAACAGGCCTGTCAGTACCAAGCACAGTACCAGAAAACTGTAGAATACCAAACGCTAAAATTAAAGCTAAGACTATAAAATATCCTTCCTTCAGTATGACGGATTCGTTGTCCTGAACCATTATTACAAAAAATAGTTATGTGAAGAGATTAATTAAGGCCTAACTGGGCTCAGAGATCAGAGCTAATTTCTTCAAGCCAGCCTCTCGCGGTCTCAACAGCATCTTCTAGAGTCTCTTCAGGAGTATCTGTTTCGATAATCAGTACAGATTCATCTCCTAATGGATGACCTTTGTCATAACCTGCTTCACCATCGTTTTCCCATACAGCTTTCCTTAAAAGATTTGCAAGTGCGTGGTTCTGACCCATATCAACAAGTAGTCTTCCATCCTTCTCAGTAGTTTCAAGTTCCATTTCAAATTACCCTATACACTTTGTATATCCAGAAAATCTTATAACTTAAATTTTCAGACCAAGAAATTATTTTTTCGACTCAGTAACATACAAATCCACAGGAGTATCCTTTACAGATTCAGTATGGAAATCATAACTTGATGGAAGCCCAATAGTATAGGCCTCGCAAACAGCAATTCTATGATTTAATTCTGAGCATAGACGCTTCAAACGTGGTTTGAAACCTTTCCCCGCCAATCCATAAACTGAATCTCCGATTTCCAAGGCCTTTCTCCAGAATAAAAGACCTTCATCGCTCTGAACATTGAAAGGAGGATTCATTAAAACGGCGTCAAAAACCTTCTCTGGACTGTAATTAGAGACATCTTTCTCAACAAAGTCAATATCCACATCAAGACTTTCTGCATTTTCCCGTGCGGTTTGTAAAGCCTTTCTATCAACCTCAACAGCAGTTACGTTCATACCCATTAAAGCAGCGCCTACAGCAATTATCCCTGTTCCAGTACCTAAATCTATGACTTCTCTATTACCCTGCATGTAACAAGTGTAAACTATATCTGCTGCTAGCTGTGGAGGTGTTTGATACTGCTCCAGCTCAACTCTAGGGCTTTCAAAGGCCTGTATTTCAGATAATTTTCGGGTAAGATGGGCTTTTTTCACAATTTATCCGGTTTCCTGACCGTTTTAAAGGTTTGGCACGTTTTGTTTAGGCATGTCTCTCGAAGATAAATCCCGGGAAGAACTTATTGACGAAATTGAAAACCAGGTAGTATTTTTTGAGGCCCAGCGCGAAATAATATTATCGAATCCTGACTCTGAAACACTGAATGAAATATCTTCTATCAGCCATATGGAAACCTCCAGCGGGGACCATTACAAGTTCCAAGTAAGAGAAATGGATATCTGGAACTCCGATCTCTCTATCGAAGAAATGAGAGAAGTATACACCAGAGTTCTAGGCAGTTACCCACGTTTTATGGAATGGGTCGAAAGAACTTATGATAAGCAGCAAATGTTCAGTATAGAGCATAAAGGCCATTACCACGTCCTTCAGGCTGAAGAAAAAGAGAGGATGGAATGGGCAAGAGGCATTGAAAAAGTAAGGAAGAATCTATCAGTAGATCTTTCAGATACCTCTTCAAGAATCGCAATGGGAAGTAAGTCCCGTGCAGAAATCAAAGAGGCCTTACTAAAGAAAGGATATCCGGTACAAGATAACTCCAAATTTAGAGAAGTCGATGAATCTATTGGCGCCGAACTAAAAGGAATCGAGCTTAGAGACTACCAGAATGAGTACGTTGAAAAGGCTTACAGTGAGAAAGCAGCTGTATTAGCTAACCCAGCTGGATCAGGAAAGACAGTAACCTCTATCGGGTTAATGTGTAAGGTTGATGCACCAACACTAATCTTGGTTCCACAGAGGAACTTAGTGAACCAGTGGAAACGAGAGCTTCTAGATAAAACCACAATAACTGAAGACCAAATAGGAGAATACCATGGCGAAACAAAGGAAATGAACGATGTAACTATTGCCACATACCATATGGCTGGTGAAAAGACCAATATTTTCAGAAATGACTGGGGTCTAATCATTTTCGATGAAGTACACCATATCCCAAGCCAGTTATTCAGGAAAACAGCAACACTCCAAAGTACGAGGCGTATCGGCCTATCAGCCTCACCTGTAAGAGAAGACACAAAGGAAAGAGAAATATTTGCTTTAATTGGCCGCGAGATTGGTGGAGACTGGGCAAGATTCTTCAGCGAAGGCCATGTTGTAAAGCCTGACGTTGAGATCAGAATGGTTGACTGGGCATCAGACTTCTACAGACACAAATATGAAGAGGCCTCAGGAATCAAGAAAGCGATTATCGCTTCCAAAAACCCTGCCAAGAAAAAAGTATTAGAAGATCTACTAGAAGAGTACAAGGGTAAGAAAACTCTGGTATTCTGCGACTGGTTAGACCAAGGAGAAGACCTAAGCAATGAATACGACATCCCATTCATCTCAGGAGAAACAGACTTTGATGAAAGAGAAGAATACTTCAAAGAGTTCCGAGAAGGAGATTTAGAAACAATGATAGTCTCAAGAATCGGAGACGAAGGCCTAGACCTACCAAACGCAGAAGTCGGAATCGTAATGAGCGGACAAGGAGGCTCAAGAAGACAAGCAACACAGAGAGCAGGAAGAGTCATGAGGCCGGTAGGAGATGCACAAGTCTACATGGTTGCAACTAAGGGTTCAAATGAGGAAGACTTTGTGAAACAGCAGGTCGAGTTGTTGAAAGAGAAAGGAGTCCCTGTAAAAATACAGGAATAAGTAAAATAGAAGGAGTTGAGGTCTTTACTCGAAATTCTCTGAGTAGAGCTCTTGGCTTCTTTCAATGGCCTCAAAAGCCTCTTGTTTGTCGCCCCAACCTTCTATTTCTACTTCTTTCTTAGGCTCAAGATTCTTGTATGTCTTGAAGAATTCGGCAATCTCTTTCTTCTTATGATCATTCAAATCCGCTAAATCTTTGACGTTTTCCCACCGAGGATCTTCAGTTGGAACTGCAATAATGTTGTCGTCCTGTTCTCCTCCATCGTCCATGTAGAGAATTCCAACAGGCCTTACTTCAATTAGACAGCCTGGGAAAGTTGCGTGAGTTGTAACCACTAGTATGTCCATTGGATCGCCGTCCTCATAATAGGCCTGCGGGATGAAACCATAGTCTCCCGGATAATTTATTGAGGAATGCAGTACTCTGTCAAGCACTACTGATTCTTTGTCTTTGTCGTATTCGTATTTGTTTTGTGTTCCTGTTGGGTTTTCAATTACAGCATAAATTTCTTCAGGCGAATTAGGCCCTGTTTCATAATCGTGCCACTTATTTACCATGAATAGAACTTGTAAAGTGAAAAATTTAAAGTATCTAGATACTTACTTTTTGTTTTTTATATTTGAAGCTAGCCTTATCATTGAAATATCTTCTACGTTTCCGCAGTTTGAGCATACTACTTTCACCCAGTCGACGTTAGGCCTGTCTACAGCGTTTACGTGTAGATCTTCACCGCAAGTATCACAGTTAGGAGCCACTTTCCAATCAACATTTACTGATTACAAGTTGAGGTATTTAACTCTAACCAGACCATCAAAAAATAGTAACGGGGTTCGTGGTCTAGTTGGTTATGACACCGCCTTGACATGGCGGAGATCCCCAGTTCGAATCTGGGCGAACCCATCAGTGGGAAAGTAGCTCAGGGGTTAGAGCGCTGCGCTCATAACAATTTATGAGCAATGAGGCCTACTGTCTTTGACTTTAAAGGCAGTTTGAGAAAATCTTTTGATTTTCAAAGGCTAATGATTAAACTGTATCGCCGTTGTGGGATACGCAGAGGTCCCGGGTTCGATTCCCGGCTTTCCCATTCTATCAAGGGTTTAATGGGCATCAACTGAATCCGGGTCAGAACACCACCAACAGAAGCCGCGTCTATCCCTCTTCTTCCAAACTTTACGACGTGAACAACAGTATATGTCATCATCAAAATATGTGGACGTACAACGAGAACTCCAAAACCTAGAGAACGAAGTCGACACTGAGAATTTTGAGGCGATCCGGGATTTCATAAATCACGCCGCTGCTGAAGGAATCAGCGAGGTACAGCAAACTCGGCAAATCCAGTCCTTCAAATGCCTTCTGAGAAATTTCACACCGGAAGGTTTCCAATTCCGAGGAGCCACAGAAACCGAGCTCAAACAGGTAATGGCCGACCTCAATAGAAGCAGCTACGCAGAAGCAACCAAGCACAAGATCAAGGGCACTGTCAAAAAATTCTATCGGATAGAAAACGGCGGACACGAACACCCAGAGAAAGTCGGATTCTTCAGTACATCACCAAAGAAGGCTACAACCGTTTCCCGGGACGAACTTTTCACAGAGGAAGAAAGGAAACGTCTGTTTCGGGGTTTCTCCAGTACACGAGGCCGAGCATTTGCAATGACTCTCTACGAATCTGCTGCAAGGCCCGGTGAACTCCTCGAAGCCAACATCGCGGACTTCACATCTAATGGGAAAGGCGACTTCATCTTTCTGGAGGGTCTGAAAGGAACACCGGACCGGACAAACCAATTAGTCAGGGCTGGACGCCCGATCCGTGAATGGTTGGCTCAACACCCACGAGGCGGAGAACTCGGCGATATCGATGATCCCTCTGCTCCTCTTTGGGTGAAAACTGAGCAACAGAGCTGCCTAAATTGCGGAGAGTCCCTTTACGGCCACGACGATAGCTGCGATTATGAGCCGGATCTAAGTGATAGATGGACCTACCAAGCTTTCCGGCAACGCTTCAAAGATGCTTGTGAACGAGCAGAGATTCCTAAGAACAAACGCCGACCGTATAATCTGCGGCATACTCGGTTGACTGAGGTTGCGACGTTTATGGGCTACGAGCAGTTGAACAAGTTCGCTGGTTGGAAGCCTGGAAGTGACCGCGCCAAGGTCTACGTCCATCTCAACAATGACGACGTCAATAAAGCGATCCGGGAACAGTACAGCCTCAATACAAACGAGGAGGAAGAGAAAACGGTTCAGTGCCCGT
>LKMQ01000010.1 GCA_001564145.1 Nanohaloarchaea archaeon B1-Br10_U2g29 | reverse complement strand
GAATATCATAGAGTTATCACTGAAGGCGGAGCTACAGATGCGATGTCTATAGAACTTGAAAAGGACGGTATTCCTACAGGATCTATAAGTGTGCCAACCCGTCACATTCACTCGCCTATAGAAGTTGCTAAAATGTCCGATATAGAAGACACGGTAGAGTTCCTGGAAGATACCTTCAACACATTAAGTGATCACTTCTGATGCTTCAAAAGATTCAGAAACAGCTAAAGGAAAACCATTGCCTAATTCTCACTGACAAACACAACATCAGATACGCATTAGGGACAGAAATTTCAGGATATCTATTCATTACGGAGGAAGATGCTGAACTACTGGCTTCAAATTTTTACAGATATGAAGAGATTGAAGTTGAAAAACAGTTTTACAGTTCAAAAAACCAGTTTGAACAAATCCTAGAAAAAAAGGTAGAACAGTACCAAGACTTAGAGGTAACAGCGGATAGAAAGAATAAACTACTTGAAGAGAACTTTGACTTAGAAATTTCAAGTCTTATAACAGATCTTAGAAAAGTTAAGTCAAGTAAAGAAGTAGAAAAAATTAGAGAAGCTGTTGAAGTAACTGAAAAGGCCTTTAATAGAGTGAAGGATATTCTTTTTGAAGGAGTTACTGAGAGAGAAGTAGTAGAAGAAATTGAGAAAGTTTTCAGGGAAGAAAATGTTTATGACTCCTTTATAGAGAATGGGGGCACAGCTTTAGTCCATAGAAACTGTTTAAGACCTCACAGAAGGCCTGAAAATGAGTTAGTCGAGGGGGATGATATTGTTATTGTTGATATAGGTGCTGAAGTTGATGGTTACTGTGCTGACATGACACGGACTTACTTCAAGAATCCTTCAGAGGAAAAGAAGAAGCTTTACAGAGATGTAAAAGAAATCAGGAAGGAGTTAATCAAGTTCATTGAGCCGGGTATCAATGTGTCAGATATAAGGGAGAAGGAAGTTGGCCTTGTCAAAGATAAAGGCTACAGTGTTGAAGAGAATCTAATCCATTCGACTGGCCATGGAATAGGTTTGCAAGTCCATGAGACGCCTTCAATCAACTCAAGTTCAGGAGAAATTTTGAGACCAGGAATGGTCATCGCTTTGGAACCAGCGCTTTACGTCGAGGATGTTGGCGGGGTCAGGCTTGAAGATGATTTCTTAGTTAAACCAGAAGGCATCGAAAAACTCTCGAATTTGAAACATCAGTAATTCTTTATTTCTTCAGCTACTATCTGCAAGTTCCCTTGGTAAACATCTACATGCCCTGAGACCGAGGCCTGGTTTGAAATATTTCTATTTTCGAAATCAACTATATCTATTTTACCTGTACTGTCTTCTATCTCGAAAAATGCGGCATTCTCTGTTTCAGTATAACTGCTTACTTCTCCCTCAACTTGCACAGTGTTTCCCATCCAGGTTCTGTCAATTTCAGTTATATCGGCTTCTTGAATCTCAAGATAAGAATGAGAGACATGAATAATACCCAGCCCGATAATAGACAGAACTATACAGGCCTTGTAAATATCATTCTCAGTTAACTCGGTCATAGATTTTTCACGTATAACTCTCTGTACCTTGATCCTTCAGAAGTCATCTCAGACTCATAAAGAACTAGTTTATCAGCAGTAAAAGAGTCAAAACATAGATCTGAGTAATCATGTAATGCTTGATGGACCTTCTTTTTCTCAGTTTTCTTCAAGTCATTAACTCTGGATAAAGTAATGTGAGGTCTAAATTCGTGGTCATTATCAGAATCAATACTATGTTCTGAGACTTTCTCGAAAAGCTGCTTAATTTCAGAGGAGTCTATTCCCGCCCAGAGAACCCGGATAAAACTTTTCGATGGAAAAGCTCCAAGGCCTTTAATTTTTACTTCGAAAGGTTTTGTATCTAAAGACTCCAGAAATGTTTTGATCTCAGCGACCTCTAATTCATCCAAATCTTTGAAAAATTCAAAGGTGATATGCATTTTCTCAGGCCTAACCTTTTTGCCTGGTAACTCTGATTGTAGTTCTGCCAGTTTTTCGGCTTTTTCTTCTGGTATTGGTATTGCGGTGAACGCCCGCGTCATACATTCTTTTAACTGTCGTATACTAATTAACTTTTGTTAGAAGGTGTAAAAATTAATGGCTAATCCACGCGCAAAGGAGATCACAGGAAGAACTGTTGTATCAGAAGAACACGGTAAAAAATTCGGAGAGGTACAGGATATTTCATTTGTATCAGGCTCAGGAGAATTAATGAATATGCTTGTAACCAATACAACTAAGCACCTGGATGATACAGAGCTTCAGGAAGATAAGAAAGGCCGAAACATTATTCCGTTCTCAGCAGTAAGAAGCGTCGGAGACTTCGTAATCGTATCAGAAGACGACATAATGTAAGATATGAATCCTCCGAGTTACTCGGAATTCGTACCCAATCTTGCTAGGGCTGAGGAGGCTCTAGAAGAAATTCTAAGTCATGAAGGTAAGGCCTACAGAAATTTTTTCTTATCATTTGGAAGAAGGCGCTCTTTCTGCCTTCTGGGAAGACTCTAGAAAAGTCAATGAAATAGCTGTTTACCATTTAGCGAATCCAAATCAAGTAAAGATTGAAGGCTATTCCAGAAAACAGGATCAATTCGCTGAAAGTCATTTCGGAATGGCTCATTTTTCAAACATTAAATTTCCTTTAGAAGCACAGTACGGTATTTTATCTGGACTAGAAGGTACTGATTACGTTTTCAGGGCTGACACGGCTTAAATTAAAGAGAAAAGTAAAGGAAGAAGTGTCTTATCCGTCGATTATTCCTTGGTCTTTGACTTTGAAGACGGCTTCTCCTTCTGGCATGTAAGGGCTGTCAACTAAACGGGCGATTCTCTTGTCTTTCTTACTCTTTCTTAGGTAGAGCCTTACTGCCGAGTTGTGCGCTACGATGTGGCCTCCGATAGCTTTTGTTGGATCTCCAAACATCTGATCTGGGTTACTCATGACTTGGTTTGTTACTAGTACTGCGATATTGTGTGCATTCGCTAATCTAAGCAGTGTGTTCATGTGTTTGTTCAGTTTCTGCTGTCGAGGCGCTAGTTCTCCACGACCAACGTAATCGGACCGGAACTGTGCTGTCAGTGAGTCGACTACGATTAGGCCTATGTCGTTGTTCTGGCATATTTCCTGTGCTTGGTCGGCTAAAAGCATTTGGTGGTCTGAGTTGAATGCTCTTGCCACGTGAATGTTCTCCAGTACTTCGTCTACGTCTTGTCCGTTGGCTTCTGCCATCTGTTCGATTCTTGTAGGCGTGAATGTATCTTCCGTGTCGATGTAAATTGCTTCACGGTTTAGGCCGCCTTCTTCTTCTGGAAGCTGAACGTTACAGGATAGTTGATGGGAAATCTGTGTCTTTGCTGATCCGTACTCTCCGTATACTTCGGTGATGCACTGAGTTTCTATTCCCCCGCCTATTACTTCGTTGAAGTTTTCGCTGCTAGTTGTTATTCTTTTCATTTCTTTCCGCTTATCGAATCTTTCCTTCCCACTTTCAAATCCGATGTCTAACAGTTTTCTGGATTCAGTGATTATACTTTGAGCTTTTTTGTTTCCGAGATCAGCGATTTCTGATAGTTCACCGGCGCTCATCGTTGCTATACTCATCAGCTCTTCGTATCCTGAATCTCTAAGTTTTTCGGCCGTTTTGCCTCCTACTCCTTTAATATCTTCTAGTTCTACGTCGTCTCCCATTTTATTAGTTTCTCCCCTTGAAAATTGTCTGTAAACTTTGTTTTTTGATTACATTTAATTCGTTCATAATACAAATTTTTTAGGCCCCCATTATTTCCAGCATTTCCTCAATCTTTCCTTCTGTTTCCGTTTCGTTCATGCTGTTAACTAGGAGCTCTATCGTGTCAAAGTAGTCGTTGTAACGTGTACGTCCTTCGATTTCTATTTCTTTTCCTTTAACCTTTTCTGATGATTCTTCTACTGCATCTTTATCCATTTCTTTTTCTTGTTCTTCTGTAAGGCCTAGCATATTTCTTGCTTGGTCACCGAAGAATACAGCTCTGATATTTTCTGTTCCGTCATCTAGCACTGCCGATACTGCTAGTCGGCCTTCTGGTTCTTCTACTTCTGTTCCATCATCGGTTACATAGTTTCCGTCGTCATCTTCTCTTACGGTATCGCCTGAGTCAGGGTCTACGCGATAGAAGGGATTTGATGTGTATACAGTCATTATCATTCCGGTTACTTTGAAGCTGTTTCCTTCGCCAGCTACTTCTGAAATAGCTACTTCTGAAGTGCTCTGCATTTCTACATCATCAAAACTGTCTTTTTCATCTTCGTCAACCATTTTTACTTGTGCAGAGTCGCCGAGCCGTAGCTCTGCTTTCCCTCTGTCATCTTCAACAGTGTAACATCCAGACATTTCGATTACGTCGCCTTCATCAACGTTCTGTGCGATTTCTGTCTGTTCGTCCCAGAGAGTAACTCTTATTGTTCCTGTGTCGTCACCGAGAACCAGGTTCTGAACCTTTCCGTCTTCCTCATCGTCATCACGGCTGAAAGTATTCATGTCGGATACTCTAAGCACTTTCCCTTTAATTATAACTTTACGCATTTCAGGTACGACATTTTCAATTTTTAGGTCTGCGGCATCGGATTCTGAAAGGTCTACGCCGTGTTCCTTAGCGACTAGGTGAACTGCTCCTTCTTCGCTTACAAGGCCTTCAAACTCCTCTAATTTTTCTTCTACTTTTTCTTCTAACTCATCTTTATCAAGTTCAGAGGCCTCCACAACTTTCTCAATTAAGTCCTCGGTATCCATAATAAGATACTGGACTGGAAACCTTAAATCAACTTTCAATTATGGAGCTGAAAAGAAAATTTTTGGCTTTGTTTGTGTTTCCGTAGAAGACCTTTTTTCAGGATCTAGAATATTTAAACTATTAATTTGTCTTAAAACTTCCGAATACAGATATATAACGGTGTTATATTAAAGTGTTTTTTGGAAAATTAAACGGAAAAAAGAGGAACAGGATTTATTCTAAGGCCTCTCTGATATCTTCGGCTCTAACTGTCTTTCTGTCATTCTCTTTTGCAATTGCTAGTGCTTCTTCTGATATATCGCCTGCAAAAGTTTCTAGCAGCTCTCCTAATGTGTCTGCTGCGTCTTTAGAGACTCTTTTACCTGTGTGTTTTCTGATTGTTTCCTTCATTTTCGGAGTCGTAAATCCCATTTTAAAATCACCTATAACTAAACTTAGGGTCGTAACTATTTTTAACTCGTTGCCGACCGATGGAATTATATGTTTCCGTTCCCAATAGTAAGTTAAGGGAAGGGGTTCAATCTTAATGAATGATTTAGAAGGCTTTTTTCTGAATAAAAAGCCTGTAAAAATACTTATAGCATTAAATGATCCGGGAACGGAAAGTTACGCGTCAGCTATATCCAAAAAAACTGACTGCACATATTCCCATACAGTAAGGATTCTGAAAAAAATGGAGAATTCAGGCCTAATAACTTCTAGTATGAAAGGCCGTAAAAAAGAACTTGAACTGACTGAGAAAGGCAGAAAACTGGCTCAGAGCTTAAGTGAAGCGTTACATTTGATGTAGCGTCCAGGTTTAAAAACATAGCATCACTCAAATAATTGTATGATTGAGACCGTTCAGGGGTTGTTGTCAGTTCTTTTCAGTTTTTATGACTCGATTTTCCAAACTTTGCTGGCAACAAGCCCATACTACGCATTAGCCTTCTTCTCTGTAGGCCTTGCAGGAGCTTTCTCTTTGATTTACTGGAAGTTTCTGGATGTTGAAAGGCAGAAAGAGTTAAAGGATAAGCTTAACGAACAACAGGAGAAAATGAAAGAGGCTCGTGAAGATGAGGATACGGATAAAGTCTCGGAACATATGTCTAAGTCTCTTGAATTGAATCAGAAGTTTATGATGCTTAACTTGAAGCCTATGATGGTTACAATGCTTTTCGTAGGCCTATTTTTCCCTTGGCTAAGCGCAACTTTTTCGCCGACAATCCAGTTGGAAGAAAGCAACTCAATGCATACAGGAGAGCTACATTACGCAGGAGATTCTGTGCCTGTGGAAGTAGAAAATGGGGAAAATCCTGTCATGTATATTGAAGATCAGGAAGTAGAAGTTGGAGAAAACTTTGATGCTTTAGGAATTACTTGGGAATATCGCTCAGCAGGAGAGAACGGCTCATGGTTCAGATCAGGCTACTCTGCCAGTGTGGCGGCAGTATTCATACCGTTACCTTTCAGCCTTTGGTATATTGGAGGAGCACTGAACTGGTTAGGATTCTACATTATACTGGCGATGCCTCTAACATTTGCTTTCCGAAGAATGCTTGGTATAGCCTAATAAATCTAAGGCCAAAATCAGCTTTATGATATCTGAAGCATTGAACTATCCTTTGGATGGAGATCACTCCGACAATAATTTAATAATCGGAACATTATTGGTTTTTGCTTCAGTTTTTGTGCTTCCAATCTTCATTCTAGCAGGTTACTTTGCAAGAACTATCAGGAACGCAAACAATGGAGAACCTGCTCCAGAGTTTGAAGATTATACAGGCCTGTTCGTTGATGGAGTTAAGATTGTAGGGGTTTACTTAGTATACTTCATAGCTTTATTTGCTATGATAGTTCCAATAGCTATTTTTGGAGAACTTAATGAATACTTAGGAATCGCTCTATTCTGGCTTTACGTTCCGGCATTCTTCTTGTTCTATTATGGTTATCCGACTATTTCATACTATTTTGGAAAGAATTTAAGTTTAAAAGAGGCCTTTAACGTGAAAGGAGTAGTCAGAAGCATCCTTACTCTGAGATATCTTAAAATATTCCTGATCCTGTTAGGGGTGCAGATAGGATTCACAGTTCTACAAGTCATAATGGCTGTAACAGTTATAGGCCTGCTTCTAATTCCAACCAGTCTGTTCTTCGAATTCGTTGTTTACGCCAAGCTGCTGTCAGAACTTGAATAAAGCTAATAGAATTTAGAGCCTGTTAAAAGAATACAGCAATAAAACAGAGAATATATGAACAGTGAAACCTGGTATACAAGAGAGGAAGCAGAGACAGACCCAAGTTTTGGGAGCATACCTGAAAAAAGACCTGTAGAAAAACTGCTTGAACAAGGCTTTGTGATAATTGACAAACCTTTCGGACCAACCAGCAACCAAATTAGCTACTGGGTGAAGGAAGAACTCAATTTGAAGAAGGCCGGACACTTCGGAACATTAGATCCCAATGCTACAGGGATTTTACCTGTAGGCCTGAGCTCAGGTACGAGAATAAATCCAGCGCTTTCTAATGCAGATAAGGAATACGTTTTTGAAGCAGAGATGAGTGAAGAAAGGCCTGAAGAAGAGATAAGAGAGGTTTTGAAAGATTTTGAAGGTATTAATGACCAGGTACCGCCTGAGAAAAGCGCTGTTAAAAGGGAAGAGCGGCAGAGAGAAGTTTATGAAATAGAGTTAATTGAAACTGAAGGAAAAAAGTTTTTAGCCCGTGTAAAATGTGAATCAGGTTTCTATGTAAGAGTTCTGATTGACCAAGTCAGTGAAGAATTAGATGTTGAGGCAGAGATGGAAGAACTGAGAAGAACTATGCAAGGGCATTTGACCGAAGAAGATATGACAACTCTTCAGCAGGTCGTCGATGCATACCATTTTTACAAGAAAGACGGAAATGAAGAGGCCTTGAGAGAAGCAGTCCATCCGATTGAAAGAGCCGTAACAGGGATGAAGAAAGTAGTAATAAAGGATTCGGCTGTAAATGCTGTGGCCAACGGCTCAGACCTGGGCGCATCAGGAATATCTAAACTCCAGGACAACATCAAAAAAGATGAGACTGTGGCAGTAGCAACCTTGAAAGGAGAGTTAATTGCATTAGGAGAGGCCTTAATGACTTCAGAACAGATGTATGATCAGAAAGGAACAGCAGTCGAAGTCAACAACGTATACATGGATCCTGGAATCTACCCGAAACGGTGGAAACAGTAATTAAAAAAGTAGTTAAAAGTATATAAACAGGTTTAATACGGATAAAGGCCTAAAACTGTTTGAAGAAATAGAAAAACAGTATTCTAGAGAGAAGAGCTAATATCGGTTTCTATAGTTCCTCTATACCAGACATATCCTAACACGAGTATTGCTTTCAAGTATACATACGTCATAAATGGCTCGAAGACATTAATTAGGACGGTTATATCAAAAGTGAAGCCTATACCGACAAATAGAGAGACCGTTCCCGATATTAGGCCTACCCCGACAGGCAAAGTATCTAGACGGGACGGAAACTCAAGTATATGTCTTTCAAACAGTGTTTCTACAAAGATTATCGAGGATGTTGCCAAAAATATTAGGCCTAAAATTGTTTCAGGGCCTACAACTATGCTGTCATACTGTCCATCCAGTAGTAGTGCTGTGAATATCAGGATAAAGGTCCAGTAAATAATTTTTCTGATCGCTATGACTGTTTTGACTGGTCCTGGTTCCAAGAAGCTTGGAAACTCCATAACTAATCTTTAAGGATTACCAGATATTAAACTGTTTTCTACAATACCCGTTCTAATTTAAAGTTTCCAAGATTCAATAACTTCTAAGAGCAGTTGTTCAGTTCAACCATCAAGATTTATTAGCTGGACCTATAGTTATGCCGGAGTGACTGAGTGGCTAAAGGTGCCGGTCTTGAAAACCGGTGACCCTTACGGGTCTCCTGGGTTCAAATCCCAGCTCCGGCGTATTCTCTACAATCTTTTTATTCCAAAAAATATAGATATACAGTATGGGCTTATTATCCAGAGCTGAAAGCGCTTCTTCAAAAATTAGAGGTATAACATCTAATGTAAGTGGGACTTTAGAAGATATTGACAGCGCTCTTGATACATTAACTAAAGAAAAGAAGGACGAAGATGAAAAAGAATCGAAGCTAAGGCAGAAAATTGAAGAATTTAGAAATAATCCTGAAAAAATATCTACTACTGATGAATCAGAATTTCTACAGTTAATGGGGACTGAAGGTGAAGAACTTGAGGATGAGCTCCAGCGAATGGAATCTGATATTCAGGGCTTTGAGCAGACAATTGAAATGCTGGAGGAGTTTGAAGGAGTAATTAATTCAGAAGAGCAAACCAGCCAGCAGGAGATTGAGACTGTAAGAGATGAGATTAGAGGCCTGAATCAAAGAATGAGCCATGAGAATGCTGATAAGGTTATACAGGACTTTGAAGGAGCGGTAACGGATCTAGATGCTGAAGCCGACCAGTTATTAGAGTTAGCGAAACTTGTAGGGTCTCATGAGAAGGAAATGGGAAGAGGAATACAACTTGAAGAACATATGGTTGAACAGGTCAAAAGATATAGTGAGGACCTGAGTATAGTCGAGGAGGTCTTTAGTGAAGTTGGAACATCCAGCGAAGTCCAGAACAAGATTTCTAACGTTGAGGAAATGAGAGAAGATGTTTTAAATAAGATTAATACTGAAACTCGCCAGTTCAGCAATGAAGCTCAGGAAGAACAACAGATAATAGCTCAGCTTGAACAAGAGATACAAAGATTTAATCAGGAAGTTGGAGAGTTAATGGATGAGGCACAAGCATTAGAGCAGCAGATGTCGTCCTCAGGATTTGAACAGGAAGATCAGGAGATTGGAAGAGTAGTGACAAAAATAGAGGAAATAAATGAGAAAGGAAAAAGAGCATCACAGATGGTAGGTCAAGAAGAAGATTTCTTTAGCAACATCAGTTCTACTATCGGAAAGGCTTCAAACCTTCTATCCGGATGAAATATTTAAGCAGCCTAACAATATACGAACTATGGAGGCCTCACTTCACATAATTTTTGCAGTTTATGCATTGATTGTAGGCCTGGTTTCAGTCTATTATGTTTACCAGCATATCGGTAAACTTAAACGGGTGAGCTGGGAGTGAGCCTTTTCCAAGCCCTACTTGATCCACAGATTTCAATGCGTATGATCCATTTTATCGGCGCTGTTATAGCTGTTGGTGCGGTCACAGCTACTGATTCAATGCTGATTTATCTGCATTTCAAGGAAAGGTTCTCTCAGGCCTTATCAAAGGTTTCGCTTATTCTATCAATGGTTATCTGGGTAGGGCTTGCAATACTAGGATTTACAGGGGCTTTCTTGATTTATACTAATCCTGAAATTGCGCAGGGAACGTTCTTCCAGGTAAAACTGGCTTTGGTGTCTGTAATCTTTCTGAATGGGATTATATTGAATGAAAAAATCTATCCGCGTTTCCATGACTTGGCTGATGAATGGCCTGAGCAGACTGATGCAGTTTCAGAGTTTGAGAGAAGAGCAGCAATCTTCGGAGTGATATCGGTTGCTGGCTGGTGGACAATCATGTTGATGGTGCACTTGAAGCCTTACATGCCATTCTGAAAATATATTTTTGGCGATTTAATTTTTTCTCTTCCATATTGAAAAAATTATTTTTTGTTTCCGTGGTTTATCCCTTTATCAGGTAATTTGGGCCTGATTTAGGTTTATTTTTGAAGTCCGATTAAAAAGCGTAAAGCCCTAACTTTACTTTATTCAAAGATTGTATTCAAAGAGGTGAGAAAATTTGAAAATTAACGCAACATACATAGCTATTGCATTAGTTGGTTTAGTCGCAGTAACTTCAGGATGCTTGGATGGAGGCGAACAGGCTCCAGAAGATGATTTAGAAGGACAGCAAGCACCTCCGCCAGGAGACGACTTTGAAGAAGAACCGGCTCCTCCTGAAGATGATTTCGAGCAGGAGCCAGCTCCTGAAGATGATTTCGGAGACGAACCAATAGAATAAATCCTTTTTTCATTTCTTCCTTCTCTTTTTTACGGTTAAACATTTGGCCTATTTAACTTTTCTAACCGCCTCAATAATTACAGAGTTTTGAGTCCCCTGGGGTAGTGGCCAATCCTACCAGCTTCTGGGGCTGGTGACCCAGGTTCGAATCCTGGGGGGACTAAAAACTTTTTTCAAACATTTAATAGGTTCAAGGCCTAACAAAGTTTTTATTATGAAAACCAATTTGATTCTAGCAGTATTACTGGCTGCAGTTATTGTAACTTCAGGATGTCTTGACTCTATGGAAGACGACGAGCTTCCAGACGAAGAGTTTGAAGATGAACTTCCTGAAGAGCCAGAACCTGAAGATACCGAAACAGATGAATCAGAGACAGAAGATGAAGTAACAAACGGAGACCAGGCCTCAGAAGAAACTGATGAAGAGACCGCTTCCCAAGTCGATCGCGAGATCACTATAACTGGAGGACCGGGAACCAGTTACGACTTAGATGAAGTAGAAGTTGAAGAAGGAGAGACAGTAGAATTCACATACGTCCATGAAGGTGGAACTCACGACCTAGTCCTCGAAAGAGATGGCGAAAGAGTAGCAGGTACAGAAGTATTATCAGAATCTGGTGCTGAAGAATCCTTCACATACACATTTGAAGAGGAAGGAGAATACCAGTTCTACTGCTCAGTTAGAACACATAGACAGTCAGGAATGGAAGGCGACGTATTCTTCAGCTAAAAAACCATTTTTTCTTTACTTTTTTCTTGGAAAATCTAAAAGTTCTATTAAAGCTAACTTTTCAATCAAAGATTAGAGCCCCTTAGGACAGCGGCCAACTCCACCGGCCTTTGGCTATTAACAAGGTTAGTTCCGTGTTAATAGGAGATAGCCGGAGACCCCCGGTTCGAATCCGGGAGGGGCTAAATTCATATCTAGAGGTTACATGTCTAATACTGGTTAATTCTTAATATAGGCCTCAAAACATTGGGTTATGACAGAGCTTAACATTGATACTGAAAGGCCTGAAAGTTTGTTGAAAACCCGTGGAACTGATCATATCACGATTTGGGGCAGCAATGCTGAGGATACTATAGAGTTTTATCAGGATATTCTGGGTATGGCGCTGGTTCTGAAGCAGCCTAACCTTGATGATCCTAGCCAGACTCATTTATTTTTTGATACTGGTGATGGAACTATTCTAACATTTTTTGTCAGTGATGAAAGAGACTCTGCTCATGGTCAGAGAGGTCAGACTGGTTCTGTGCATCATATTTCATACAAAATTGATCCAGAAGAGTTTGAGGAAATTACTGAGGCCTTAGATGAGGCAGGTTATGGTTACAATATTTTTAACCGCGGAATCTTTCACTCAATCTATACCCAGGATAACAATGGTTTAGTTGTTGAGCTTTCGGCTGACAAATACAGTATTCCGGATGATAGACGAGCTGAAGTTCTTGCTAAGGCCCATGAGTTGAGGGTTGAAGATGGTGCTGATTACGCGAAAGAAGAGCACTTAGAACAGGCCTTAGATGAGCTGGGAATTGAGTATGAGAAAGTGGAGCTTCCTGAAGCCTCAACCGGTGTAGGGATTTAGTTCTGGTTTAATCGAACAATTCCATTTGTTTATAAATTGGTTCAGTCTGTAAGATTGGGTTATGAGAACTCAAACTTTGTTTTTATTGTTGGCTGCAGTTATTGTAACTTCAGGATGCCTTAGTGAAACCCAGCCTGAGGAGCAGGAAGGAGTCTCAACTTTTGACTCTGAACAAGAGTTTATACAGTATATGGAGCAGAGCTCTGTTGCTGGAGAAACTGGTTCAACTAGTGATTATGGCGGGGCTGTGGTTGAGGAATCGACCGAGGAAATAGACACTGAAAGAGACTTGGCAGAAGATGATGGACAAGGAACTGTCGAAGCTGCCGAATGGATACAGACAAGTAACGATACTATTTTTGTCTCGCATCGTTATCCAAGGCATTTCCAGTCAGTTGAACTACCTGAACTAGGCCTGGAGCACAATTTGAGCGAGGTTGGAGGGCCTTCAGTCGTCTCAGATGGATCTTTGATTATGGAGGAAAGTGATAGAATAGTTTCTTACGACAGCGAAATGAATGAGGACTGGGAACAAGAGCTTGATTCAAGAGTTGAAGAGATGAAACTTTCCGGAGACCAGTTAATTCTTTTGACACGTGAAAATAGTGTGGAATGCCCTGTAAGGCCTATGCACGATGTAGAAGTTTCGTGTTCCAGTATTGTAAGACCAGGTTATACTGGTCAATCTGATTTTACCTATACTTTGACAACTTTAGATACAGTTACAGGGGATGAAGTTGAGTCAATGAGTTTTGTCGCATCATCTAGAACAGAAGTTGATGTAACTCCTGAGGAAACATTCATTAGTTACACGGAAAGAACGCCTGACCATGAGATAATGACTGATTTCCTGTTGAATGAGGCCTCTATCACAGGTGATACTCATGAAAGAGTTGAAGAGCTGCAAGGTTATGATTTAACGCCGAGGAGCATGGAGATAGAAATCGAGGCTGTTATAACAGAAAATGAAGATATGGAGGAGTTGGAAGAAGAGTTCAATCAGTATGACCGGGAAAATCTTAGAGAGTATGAAGAATCAACATTAATGATTGTTGATAATGAAGATCTATCAATTGAGGAAAGAACTTTTGATGGAGCTATCTCAAGTATTGATTCAGGCATTGAAACCGTGCTTGAAATTGAATACAACGGTGTAGAGTGGGACAACAGTGAGAAAGAAATCCGGATTTTAGACGGTGCTTCTCGTGAACTGGATGGGGATGCTAGGATTTTCAACGAACAAATTTTGATAGAAGAAAGTGAAGAGTTGAAATTACTGAACTTCGAGCTTGAGGAAGTAAGCTCTGAAAGTATAGAGGCCTTGACGGTTGAGACTTTTGATGACAAAATCCTTGTCTCGGTGAGGCACGATGAAGTATCACAGCTGGTGCTTTTTGACTCAGAGCTGAACAGACTTGACTCCAAAAGATTTGAATCAAGAGCATTATGGGGCTTTGAACCTGTTGGAGAAGAAACAGGTTATACCTTGGTATCAGGCAGGGAAAACAATACGCTGTTAGAGATTACAGATCAGATAAAGGTTTTTGAGACTGACGCCTCTGGAACTCTTGTCTATGAATCTGGGCTTTACAGTGTCAGCGATAAAGTCCAGAGAATCTCCAATACAGGAGAGATTGAAGATGAACTAGAACTTGAAGTTCCTAGAATGATGAGGCCTATGCCAGAGCCTATACCTCGCTAAAAACACGTGATAGGCGTAATCCTTATATATGAGGTTACATCAAGGTTATTTATGGTATATGAGGCTATTGCTGCTTCTGGCAGCTCACCGTATATTTGGGCATATATTGCAACAGCCCTATTGAGCGGCCTCGCCTACCTATTCCTATACAGAGTGTGGGACAATGTACCGAGAAGATTCCCGATCATTCACTTCTTTATTGTGAGCTGGTCGGCGCTGATGTACCTCAGCTTTGTTGAGGGACAGACCTTATTCAGTGACTATGTATGGTACATGGACTGGATTATATCCACTCCATTGATTGTCCTGGCGCTTGTACTGACGGCGACCTATAAGTCGGAAGGAAGTCATTATGACCTTATAGGAGCTGCAATGGGCCTACAGTTCATGTTGATCGTGACGGGAATTGTTTCCCAAGATACTGCGATGAGCGCAGACTTTGTAGGTATTCCAGTAGCATTCTGGTTAGGATGTGTATGGCTTGCAGGATTAATTTACTTGCTCTGGGGTCCATTCAAAGAGATAGCAGAACAGACCTCACACCATCTTGCGCAGAAGTATAAGATTCTCGCAGGATATATCAGTCTGTTCTTCGCACTGTACCCAACAGCTTGGTACTTAAGCGAAACAGTCTATCCAGAAGGACCGGCAGTCCTGGGAGCATTCGAAACATCACTAGCGTTCGTGATCCTTCCATTCTTCTGTAAGCAGGTTTACGGATTCTTAGAC
Source organism: Nanohaloarchaea archaeon B1-Br10_U2g29 (assembly GCA_001564145.1). Taxonomy (GTDB): domain Archaea; phylum Nanohalarchaeota; class Nanosalinia; order Nanosalinales; family Nanosalinaceae; genus B1-Br10-U2g21. The sequence goes on along the minus strand of LKMQ01000010.1, from coordinate 2,701 downwards.
ATGTACATGATCCACCAAGCAGGAGAAGAAATGTAAAGCCGCTCAAACAACAAAAACATTTTCTCTTTTTTCTTTTATCAAAAGATAAAGAATACATAAAACAGAGATAACAATTATGTTCATAGGAGGCATTCTCATAGATATATGTCAGCTTTGATACCGTTAGATCTTGTAGTTGTTTTGATCGGGGCAGCTGTTGCAGGGTTGTTAGCTGATAAATTAAAGCAGCCGACTCTGATAGCATATCTTTTAGCAGGAATAATTGTGGGTCCTGGAATACTTGGTTTGGCTGATCCAACCGAGCTGATTGAGATTATGGCGGAGCTAGGCCTCGCATTTCTGTTGTTCTTAATCGGATTGAAACTTGATTTTGGAGAGATAGAGCATATTTACAGGCCTGTGCTGAAGATTTCATTCGTTACGATGGTTACTGTTGTTGCTTCAACGGTTGTTTCAGGTTATTTACTTGGTTTTGACTTGTTTTCCGCTGCTTTCATGGGTCTGGCGTTTATGTACAGTTCTACTGCTGTTGTAGTTAAATTGCTCAAAGATTCTGGCGGTATTGAAAAGCATTATGGCAAAATAAATACAGGGATTCTGCTTATCGAGGATTTAGCAGTCGTAATACTCATGGTTTTAATCTCATCCGCGGGAGGAGACTTTTTAACCGAAATATTTTCCGCGTTCGGATTCCTGATAGTATCAATAATTTTGACGGTAGTTCTCTCCAAAAAAGTTCTTCCCCGGCTTTTGAGAGAGGCCTCAAAGGATTCGATAAACTTGTTTGTCACTGGTCTTGCATGGCTCTTCCTTTTTGTTTTAACTGCTGAGCAGTTCGGATTAAGCATTGAAGTCGGAGCGTTCATCGCAGGCCTGGGACTGGGCCAGGTCAAGTATTCAACTGAGTTAGTTGAGAAGATGAGCCCGGTGACTGATTTCTTCATCGCGATGTTTTTCGTAAATTTTGGTCTTAGCCTTTCTTTGGGAGAGTTCCTGAACTATTGGAGAGAGGCAATTATACTTTCAGGGCTTTTGATGCTGGTGAAGTATCTGGTGATTTCTCGGCTTGTTGACTGGCAAGGATTCAACAAAGAAACTTCATTCAAGTCAGGCCTGACAATGACGCAGACCAGCGAGTTCTCACTGATATTCGCTGCAGCAGCATCTTCAGCAGGCCTGTTAACAGGTGCAGAAGTTGGACTGATCAGCCTAGTAGCAATAATTACTATGAGTCTATCAAGCTACCTTATCTTGTTCCACAACCAAATCTTCGACAGAATTTATCCTGGAGAATCTACATTAGACTCGGAGGCTGAGAGAGAAAACCACGCAGTCATAGCAGGTTATGTAGAAGGACTGGAGGATATAGTGGAGGTCTTGGAAACTGAGTTTGAGGAAGTAATAGTTTTAGATAGGGATCCAGAGGTTGAAGGCAGGGTAGAAAACTTTGAGTTCGGGGATTTCCATCACAGGGACTTGAGAGAACAGTTAGACGTACACAAAGCAGGACTGGTAATGATCAACTTTGAAGACGAATCATTGGTTAAAGAAGTAAGAGAGGAAATGAGTTCAGGCCTTTTACTGGCTAAATCGGACCGAGAAATAGAGGGAGTAGAAATCTACACTGAGGAAGAACTGCTCGCGGAGCAGTTGAGAAAATACTTAGAGGAGGCAGATATCTAAAAATGGAATTGCTGATGACTCTAGGCCTACTATTCATAATCGGCGCTGCAGTATTACTAACTTCTAGAAGAATAGGTGTTCCAGCAATTCCAGGCCTTATAATTTCAGGATTACTGGTTTCGCAGTTTTATGAGGTAGGGGATATTTCGGAGATAATAGTTCTGGGAATTTCGTTCCTTGTGTTCTACATTGGTTTAAGGACAGATCTTGACGGGTTCAGGAAAGTTAGTTCGGACAGTTTAAACGTTTCTCTCGTCCAAGTTTTACTGACCTTTGCCTTACTGTATCCAGTAGCGAACCTTGTAGGCTTTCAAGTTTTAGAGTCACTGTACATAGCATTAGCAGGATCAATGGCTTCGACACTTGCAGGGACTGATATATTTGATGAAAGCCTGAGAATGGATCTCCACCATGGGCAGATATCAACCGCCTCAAACTTCATACAGGATATCATAGCAGTGATAGTTATAGCTGCTCTCGCAGCAGGAATAAGTTCTCAAGGCCTTCAAGCAGGACTTATCTCTGGAGGCCTGCTTTTACTGGCGTTTATGTTTAGGGAGCTTTTCTCCAAAAGATTCCATAGATTTGTGGGTTCTGAGGAGCTCAAAGCTGTTACAATGGTGGCGGTTTTCGCGGCCTCTGTAGGCCTAGCACAGCAAATAAATATTTCGGTGATAGCACTGGCTTTTGCAGGAGGACTGATGTTCTCCAGGGGTTCGGAGACTGAAGAGTTCCTCGATGTTTTAGAGCCTTTGAAAGACTTCTTCTCAGTTATACTGTTTACGGGTCTTGGAGCACTACTGACGGTTCCTAGCTTTACAGTTTTGCAGATTTCAGCAATTATAATATTTGGTGCATTAGTTTTCAGGCCTCTAATTGTATCGCTTATGATGCTTGTAGATGGTCATGGAGCCAGAAAATCGTTTAAGACATCTTCTAACATGTTGCAGGTTAGCGAGTTTGCACTGGCCGCAGTTATAATCGCGTGGATATCAGGGACATTGGATAGAACAGTTCT
>LKMQ01000034.1 GCA_001564145.1 Nanohaloarchaea archaeon B1-Br10_U2g29 | reverse complement strand
GGGCCTTTGACACTAGTTGCAGAGAGAAAAGATAATGTTCCTGATGAACTGAATGATAGTTTTGTTTTCAGGATTTCTTCTTCGCCGATAGCTAGAGAGTTAGCAGAGGAAAAGCCTTTGATTGCTACTTCTGCTAATATTTCTGGCGAATCTACCAGTTACTCTGTAGATGATATTTCTGAAAAACTGTTGGATAAAGTTGATTTTGTGTTGGATAAAGGCCGTCTGCCTAAAGGCCCGACTTCTACTATCGCCGAGATTGAAGACGGTGAAGTTTTTATTCACAGAAAGGGGCCTATTTCACATGAGGAGCTTGAGGCCGTCTTAGATGATAGAAGCATTCACAACTGACCTAGTACTTATCATAGTTACAGCCACAGTCTTAAGTATACTGGCCAGAAAGACAGGTCAGCCGACCATCGTGGCCTACATCTTAACTGGTATCGTCTTAGGGCCTGTACTGATAGGTGTTGCAGAAGATCTCGGTTTAACACCTTTAATAGCTCAGTTAGGTCTTGACATAATCCCTCATCCTTTCGGAGCGGTTACAGAGTCAGAGCTCACACATTTAATGTCGGAACTAGGCCTCGGATTCCTGCTTTTCTTGCTTGGTATTGAGATGAACCTCAAAGATATTGAAGAGCTTTTAAGACCTATTACCAATATTGCAATTTGGCAGACGGTTTTACAGACGTCTTTAGCTTTCATCATTCCGCTTGTTCTCGGTTTCACAATGATGGAGACGGTTGTAATTGCTCTTTGTACAGTGTTCGGCGCAACTCCAGTAATCGTCAAACTGCTGAACGATAAAGGAGAGATTAATTCTCTACCTGGAAAAATTGATGTAGGAGTTCTAATTCTTCAAGACATCTATCTCGTGATTATTTTAGCGTTGTTTAGCGCCGATTCCTTGACAAATCCAAGTGAAATCGGCTTCCAGCTTGTGAAGATCTTCTCACTTATCGCATTGATCGGAGGCCTATCCTACTTGCTTGCGCAGAATTTGCTTCCAAGGCTTTTCAAGAAGATAGGGAACGACAGACACGCATTCTTCATTCATGGACTGGCGTGGGCCTTCATCTTTATCACGATCTCAGTTAATCTAGGCTTGGACATAGAGGTCGGCGCGTTCCTAGCGGGACTGGGACTGGGACAGATGCCTTACAGAAATGAGTTAAAGGAGCGTATAAGGCCTTTAACCGACTTCTTCATTGTAATATTTTTCTCAAGCATCGCGTTAACTTTAGAGCCTTCAAATCTTTACGCTTACTGGTTCCAAGCATTAATCGCTTCAATTGTCTTGATGGTCGGAAACTTCATGATCATGTTCTACCTGATCAACAGACTAGGATTTGATTCAATGACAAGCTTCCTTGGCTCAATTAATATGACCCAGGTCTCTGAGTTTTCACTAGTTGTCGGAGGCCTAGCAGTTACACAGGGCTACATAGGAAACGATATCCTTGGATACCTTTCCTTGATGGCTTTACTAACTATGACCTCATCAAGCTACCTGATTAATTACAACAAACAGATTTTTGCGAAGGTGGAGCATTTGCTTGAAAGATTTGATAATAACCATGAATGGAGTTCAAAGGAGATGGAAGACCATGTAGTGATACTAGGTTACGACAACCTGGCTAGAAACACTGTGGCAGAGTTAGAAGAACACGGAGAAGAAATAATGATCGTGGATCGAAACCCTGAAAACGTGGAAGAACTTTCAAACTCGAAATATGAATATATCTTTGGAGACGCAAGCCACGGAGAAATCAGAAAAGACGCAGGCCTAGACAGAGCCAAAATCATAATATCCTTCGTTCCAGATCTAAGTCTCAATAAACAGTTACTAAGATCTACAGAAGAAGAGTGTGTAAGAGTTGTGAAGGCTCGGAACTTTGAGGAAGCAGGAGAGCTTTACGACTTAGGCGCCGACTACGTAATTATCAAAAACATGTTATCAGGTGACAGGCTCGGAGACCAGTTAAAGGCCTACTTTGAGGACAAAGAACTTTTCCTAGAAGAAGTACAAGAAGAGCAGGAAAAAATACGTTGGAGGGATGAAAAATGGAGATAATCACCACATTAACAGTTCTGCTTGTGGCGGCATCAGCAGTGCTTCTGCTTTTCAATAAGCTAGATCACCCAGCAATACCTGCATACATAATTGCAGGCCTACTAATTGGAAGCTTCATTGAAACAGACTCAATTATAGAGCTTGCACAGCTAGGAATAGCATTCCTGATCTTCATTTTTGGGCTTAAGTTCGATCCCGACAGATTATACAAAGAAATTGGTACTACCTCAAACACCACCTTAGCACAGATACTAGTAGTAGGTCTAATATCATACACCGCCGCAATCCTGTTAGGCTTCAACAGCCTGGAATCAACCGTTTTCGCTGTAGCAGGAGCTTTAAGCAGCTCACTGGTAGGCCTACAGCTGGGAGCAGATGAAATACAGCTTGAACTGCTTCACGGAAGGCTTTCCGAATCCATTCACATGATACAGGACTTCATAGGCCTTTTCATACTTGCAGTAATATTTGCATCAACAATTGAAAATGCAGTCTACGCAGCAGGCCTAACAGTACTACTTCTTGGATCTGCGCTTATCATTAGAAACTATTTCTTCGACATACTAGCTGAATCTGTAGATTATGAGTCTGAGCTTATGATGCTTTCAGGACTGACGATGCTGGTAGGTTTCATAGCGGTAGCAGACGTTTTAGGGCTTCCAATGGTTATAGGAAGTTTTGCAGCAGGTTTGACAGCCGCCAAATTCCCGCACAACATGGAGCTACTAGACACTTTAGGATCGATAAAAGACTTTTTCGCAGCTATATTCTTCGTATCCCTAGGGGCATTAGTAACATTTCCGACAGCACAAGGCCTGACAGCAGCGCTGGTATTAATAGCTGTTACTAATGTAATAACACCTTTACTAACTTACAAGATTCTGCAGTTACAGGACTATGATGAGAGAACCGCGCTGCTTACAGGCCTAACATTAGATCAAGTCAGTGAAATCGCACTTATACTTGCAATCACAGCCTTTCTAACAGAACTCATATCTCCATCACTCTTCCAAGCTATAATATTCAGCTCAGTAGCCACAATGATAATATCCTCATACACCAAAAGATATGAAGAACGGATATACCAAATTATAAGGCCTGAAAAAAGAGAAGTAACGCCTCTAACCGTAAAAAACCATGTAATAATAGCTGGTTACCACATTCAAGGAAAAAGAATTCTGGAAAAGCTAGAGGAAGAAGGGGTAAAAGTTGTTGTAATCGATAATGACCCTGAGAAAATTGATGAGCTCAAAGAAGAAGGAATAGAAGCAGTTTATGGAGACGTTATGGATCAAGAGGCTTGGAGAGAAGCCAACTACACAGAATCAAAACTTATAATCTCAACAGTTCCTTCAAGAAAAGTTTCAGAACACTTATTGGAGTTAGAAAAACCTCAGGACAAGATAGTAAGGGCTTCAGACCCTTGGGAGGCCTCACAGCATATGGAGAACGGAGCAATGCATGTGATAGTGCCCGACATAGCTTCCTCAGAACTGCTAATTGACCACATAGAAGGAATCCTACAAAATGAAAACTACAAAGAGGATCTCCGGAGAGAAAGCCTTTTAGAAATACGCAAATACCTTAACTCATGAAGCTTCAGGGCGCAGAAGCCACAGTAGAAATCAAAGAAGACAAAGTAATCAAAGAAAGACCTAGAAAAAACTACAGACACCCTAAACTAGATCAGAGAATAAGAAAGCAGAGAACCAATGCAGAACTAAACAACATCAGAAAAGCGCTTAGAAACGGTATAAACGTGCCTCAAACAGGCCAAAAAAATGATTATATCCTAGAAATACAGAAAATTGAAGGAGAAACTTTAGAGGAAAACTTCAGGCCTGAAGCAATGAAACAAGTTGGAGAAAACGTAGAAAAACTTCATGAAGCAGGCCTAATCCACGGAGACCTGACGACCAAGAACATCATGTTTGATGGAGAAAAAATCTATTTAATCGACTTTGGACTCTCTAAAGACAGTAAAAAAACAGAAGATCATGCAGTAGACCTTCACCTCTTGAAACAAATACTGGATAGTTCACATCCCGAACACTTCAAACAGGCCTGGAACAACTTTCTAAGCAGTTACACTCCTGAATTCCAGGATAAAGTTTTGAAAAGACTGGAAGAAATAGAGGAAAGAGGCCGCTACAAGTGAAAGAGGTAGTAAATTCTATCTGTAGATTAGAATTTGGAGAGGAAACTGACGATATTGAAGAAATCGTAGGCGGGCTTAACAGTAGGACCTATAGAGTAAGTATAAGGGATGAGGTTTACATTGTCCAGATAGGTGAGACCTCTGAACCTCATGAACTTGAAAACTGTGTGAAAAGCTTTCGGTTTCTTAAACGATTTGATATCCCTGTACCCGAAGTTATTCGAGGCCTAACCGAGTTCGAAGAGTATTACTTCACAGTTGTCAGTTATATTGACGGAGAGGCTCTAGGCAATAATTTCAGCTCTGAAACAGCTTTTAACGCTGGTAGGCAGCTGGCGAAGATTCATAATTCAAAATCTTTCGATGAACCAGGATGGATTGAATGGGAAGAAGGAGAACCAAAGGTCGTTGGATTCCCAAATGGAACGCTCAGAAAAAGAATAGAAGAACTAATGGAAGAACGACAGGATTATTTTGAAGAAGAAGGCCTCTCAGAACTGGCAGAACTCACGCAGAAGTTCTTAGAAGAACATTTGCGAAAGGTTCCTGATGATTTCCAACCCGTTTTTGTCCATCACGACTTCAACCCCGGAAACCTGATCTCAAAAAATGGCAAAATCAATGCAGTTTTAGACCTTGATTATGCTCACTCAAGCCACTCACACAGAGACCTAGCGAAGGCCTCTAACAAGTTCTGGCTTAGAGGCGGAAAAAGGAAAGACATCTACAACGGATACGAAAAAGTAAGAAAAATCGACGAATCCTTCAAACAGAACAAATACGTTTACCAGATGGAGTCTCTCCTAGATGAGATAGCCTCAATGCTTCAACACAATCATATAACCAAACAAGAGGCACTGAAATACTGCAAAGAACTAAAACGCATAGATTCACAGTTATAATCTAATGAGATTCCTTGTCCCAGCAGCGCTAACCTTGGTAATTTTAGGCCTAGGTGAAGCATTCTATCCAAATTATGAAGTTCATGAATTAGAGGATATCATTGATGGGGATACATTGAATGTAGAGAATGATACTGTCAGGTTCCTAGGTATGGATACTCCAGAAACTTTTGAATTTACAGACAATGAGCCTGAGGAATTCGGCCTTGAGAATAGTGAGGCCTCAATCAACTGTCTAGAAGAGTATGGAGATGAGGCAACAGAGTTTGTTGAGAACAGTACTGATAATGAAATAGTTTTAATCGGGGATAGAAGTTCGGCGGATAGAGGTTTCTTTGACAGAAGACTCGACTACATTTTCAGTGAAGGCGATATCACACGTAAATTAGTGGTAGATGGCTATGCTAGAGTTTATCCATCTAATTTTTCGCGTCAGAATGAGTTCTACATGTGGGAGCGTCAGGCCTTGATTGAAGGAAAAGGTGTTTGGGGCTGTCCTTGATATAAAAAACTTTACAGCTTTTAATTATGTTAGAGCGGTGAAGTCCATTTCCCATAAAAAGTGAGTGGCTTAGCCGTGTCGGTAAAATAACACGTGATAACATAATGGCAAAAATGCATTCTGACGGAAGAGGAAGCAGTGGAAGCAAAAAACCTTTAGAAGAAAGTAAACCTGACTGGGTTGACTACGACGAAGAAGAAGTCACCGAGTTAGTGCTT
>LKMQ01000033.1 GCA_001564145.1 Nanohaloarchaea archaeon B1-Br10_U2g29 | reverse complement strand
GCAGCTCCAAGGCCTGGTCACGGGAAAGATTATACCTATATCTAACAATCTGAACTTTTCTCTCAACATCTACAGCAGTGAGGCCTTCATTATTCTCTGAAATCTGTAAATACTCCTTCATTTAATCCGCCTCCAGTTTTAGGCAGTCACAGTGAGCTATTCCCTCTTCAGCCTCCACATAGTTCTCGGTTTTATGAACTCTTTTACCGCATAAGATGCAGCATCCGAGCTTCTCAAACCTTCTTTCAACAGTTGCAGTCTCAGCAAGACTCATTTAATTCACCTTCTAACCAAACATTCGAACTCCTTTTTAAAGGACGTATTCCGAACTCCATCCAAACATAGACCCAATTTCAGCCAAGAAAACCATAAACAATACTAAAAAAGTAGTAGAGGCCTGCAAACTCCAGCCGCCAAGCAAAGAAAATCCACAGGCCTCTATAACATAACAAAAGAAACCCATATATTTTAAATCAGGAGAATTTTTGAGAAGTAAATTAGTAGTCCCGACTCCAGGATTTGAACCTGGGACAATCCGCTCTACAGGCGGACGCTCTGCCAGACTGAGCTAAGTCGGGTTTTTTACAAGAAAATAAAAGGTGTGAAGTTTTTTTATACTACTCGGGCCTGAAACCAGTATCAACCTGATCAGTCCAGGATAGGATCTCATCCCCATCCTTAAGCTCAGCAGGATCCAAGGTGATTCCTTCTTCTACCTCGACTTTAGGCCTCAAAGTATACTTGAAAATTCTTTGATCTCCAGGGCCTAAATCCGTTATCCACCATTTCAACTTTGTTCCATGTTCTTCGTCAACTACTTCTGGTGACGCCATGTCGAAGCCTGAGTTGACAGATGCAATATTGGGAACATAGTCCTCGAGTAAGACATCATCATAAGTCTTGGAGCTGGAGTTCTCTACCTCTAAAGTCACAATTATCTCTGTTTCTCTCTCTTCAACAGTTTTCACAACTGAAACACTTGAAGTAATCTTTCTAAGCAGTAAGAAACTACCAAGTAAAACTGCCAGGCCTGTAATAGGTATCCAGTAATCAGTTCTGGACTCAACAGTTACAGATTCGCCTGGTTCCAAGTTGTTTCTCCAAGTCAATGTTTTCTGACCTGAGCTACCATCTGTTACTTCGGCTTCCGGAGCATAAGTCACAGGCTCAAGGTATGAAGGAATATCCACTTCAAAACTGTGATTTGCAGGAGTGTTACCCGTATTCTCAAAACTGTAAATATTATTCACTACAAAAACCCTGTTCTCGGTCTCAACATTTTCAGAAACATTACCTGTTTCCATTACTTCAAAAGTTTCAGTATAACTTCTATCTCCTACCTCTAAGACTATCTCCTTTTCGCCTGGGCTTTCGAAACCATCTACTTCAAAGCTTTCCGTAACTGAACGAGTCCCTCCACCAGTTATAGGTCCTAAATCAGAAGTAAATGTTGTTTCAAGGCCTGAAAATATTATTTCAGGGTCTTCAAGTGTAGATGGAGCCACGTTTCTCACTGTTGCAGAGGCCTCAACGCTGTCTCCAGGCTCAGCCACATCATGGCTCAATGTAAAGGTTTCAAGATTTAACTCCCTGTCGCGGGTAACTCTGAAATTAAAGCTATCTCTGAAAAGTGTGTCAGTCGATGATTCCCTAACTGAGAAATCTGCAGAATAACGGTCTTGAACTGCTTCAGAACCAGGATTAATCTGTACCGTGAAGAAATCTGTTTTACCAGGCTCAACTGTTAAACGAGTATCATAGTTATACCACTGTGACCTGTGATAATCCAGTATATTAAGCCTGTAACTTTCTTCAGAACTACCAGTATTCTCCACTTGGATCTGGAATTCACCCGGCTGATCTGTTGTGGCCGTGCCTTCAACCTGATTTACAGTAACTTCAAATCCTGTTCCTAATCCTAGAAAAACTATTAACGATACCGCAATCAGCAAGGCCTTCCTCATACCATATTTTGCGTTAGGCCTGCATAAATAACTTTTACATTTATCATACACCTAAAGATGCTCTGAGAACTACTCGGATACCTGTGGCAAAACCAATAGAATAAAGAGCAATCAACAAAATAGATTGATAACTCTTCTCTAAATCAAAGTACATCTTCAATGCAAGGCCTAGAATCAGGAGTTTAACCATTAAAAATCCTAGAGGCCCCATCAAATCGACAAATGTAGATGTCAGTAACTGCCGAGGCTCATAACCCTGAGTAAGACCGTAAATTGATGAAAATCCTTCGAAAAACTGGCTCATAACCATGAAAACTAGAGGAAGGCTCTGATATCTCGAATCCTCTAAAACATAATAGTAAACTCCAGCCGCAGCACCAGAACCAATTAAAATACCTGTTAAAGGCAGTAAAGGAGCTCCAAGAAGTAAAATTATTCCTGAAGCTGCCAACAGAGCGAATACATTGAAGTATTTGAAACTTAAGTCTTTGAACTGCTCAAGCAGAATCAGAACTATTGCTAGGCCTGCAACCCATATATAGATTATAGGTGTTATCAGCAACAGCTCAAATATGAGCGGAAGATTAACCGCGTCTTGCACAAAACGAAGAACTCCTGCCAATAAAATTAAAGGAATCAAATTCAAAGCCTTCTCCGGGTTAAGATCTATATCATATTTCTCAAATGCGCGAGACAAAAATAGAACAATTGAAATACCGATTAATGCCCATGCTACAGTATTATACAGATTATACCCTGCTACGGCCTCAACACCGTTCCAAACAGCAGTACCGTCCCTAGCTTCTGCTACAATAGGGCCTAAAAGATACTGCCAAACAAAATCAAACATATATACTGAACTTTTCAGTCTAAGATTGATATAACAAGGTGCTTACAGACAGGTTATGTACTGGATTCAAAAACAAGGCCTCACAAATAAGTACTGTGATTAGACAATGACAGAGTTAACTGAAACACTTGTAGAGTTCTACGGCGACGGATGCACACACTGCAAAGAAATGAAGCCTAAAGTAGAGAAACTCGAAGAAGAGGAAGGCGTAACAGTACAGAAACTCGAAGTTTGGGACGATGAAGACAACCAAGAACTCTACTACGATGTAGATGGGGACGATAAATGTGGAGGCGTACCGTTCTTCTACAATACAGAAACAGAAGAATGGATCTGCGGCGGAACAGACTACGAAACCCTTAAAGCTTGGGCAAATGGAGAAGAGGTGAACAACTAAAAATGAGCGATGACGAAGAAAAAGTCTGCAAGACCTGCGGAGTAGACCTCACAGGAGAAGACGAAGATCACGAACACGAAGACGAAGAATAAAACCCAAAAATTTGAATTTTTTCTATTTTAATAATTTAGAAAATGGCAGAAACTGTTTACATTTTAACCAGTAATTCTGATAAATTTGAATCAGCAAAGAAAGCCTTCAAAAGCTCGAATATAGAGTTGAGACAGTTAAGTAAGGATTACCCTGAAATTCAGGCCTCAAATAGTCTAGAAATCGCAAGACACAGTGTTGAACAAGCCATGGAAGAACATGATAAACCGATAGTACGAGAGGATCACAGCGTCTATCTTGATGCAGTTCCTGGATTTCCTGGACCATACATGAGTTATTTCGATAAAAATCTTCCTACTGAAAAATTACTACAGCTTCTTGAAGGAAAAGAACGCACAGGCTTTTTCGAAATAGGTACAGTTTTAGGCCGTCCAAACGGAGAAATTAAGGAGTATGAGTTTAGAGTCCCGATTATAATTTCCAAAGAAATTAGAGGAAATAAAGGAAACTGGGACAAAATACTAATGCTAGAGGACAAGGATCAAACTTTCGCACAAACATCATCCGAATCCAGAACAGAAATTTGGAACCAGAATTTCAGAAAAATAGCTGATGAAATTACCTGAGAGAAAGGCCAGTATCATAAACCAGCAGTACACAAATTTTAGATATAAGTGAGCAAAAATTATGGAAGAATACGATTTAATTGTAATTGGAGCAGGATCAGGCCTTGACGTGGCCTCAGCGATGGATTCAAAAGGAGAAAAAGTAGCTTTAATCGAGCCAGGACCCTTAGGAGGAACCTGTCTAAACCGTGGATGTATACCTTCCAAAATGCTGATTCACAGAGCACAGATAACATCAGAAATAAGAGAAAGCGAAAAATTCGGTATCAAGGCCTCAGTAGACGACATAGACTTTCAAGGTATAATTGAAGAGGTCAATGAGAATGTTTCTTCAGATGCTGAAGCCATAGAAGCAGGTGTCGAAAACGCAGAAAACTACGAACTGTACAGGGCTGAAGCTTCATTTGTTGATGACAAGGTTATCGAGGTTGAAGGAGAAGAGTTAACTGCTGATAAAATACTGATTGCAGCGGGCTCCAGGCCTTTTGTTCCACCGGTTGAAGGAGTTGAAGAAGTTGATTACCTAACCAGTAAGGAAGCTCTCAACTTGGAAGAAAGCCCTGACTCCATGGTTATAGTTGGAGGCGGTTACATCGCTGCAGAACTTGCTTTCTTCTACAGCGAAATGGGAACTGAAATAACCATAGTTGAGCGAGGCGACAAGCTCCTAAAAAGAGAGGATAAAGAAATCTCTGAAAAGTTCACTGAACTCGCAAAAGAAAGATACAAGGTAATCCTTGAGGCCTCAGCAGAAGAACTTGAACAGCGAGATGGTGAAAAAGTTGCACACCTCGATAACGGTGAAACAGTTTCAGCAGAACAGTTGTTGATGGCAACAGGTAGAAAACCAAATACAGACAAACTAAAGTTAGAAGAGAATACTTCAATTAACCTAACTGAGAGAGGTTTTATTGAGACAGATGAAGGCCTGAATACCTCTGTTGAAGGAGTCTATGCTTTAGGCGATATAGCTGACAACTTCATGTTCAAGCATTCAGCAAACTATGAGGCCAAAGTTGTATACAAAAACATGGCTGGAATGGATGCAGAAGCTGATTTCTCTGCAATGCCTCACGCAGTATTCACAAATCCTCAAATCGCTGGAGTAGGGAAAACAGAACAAGAACTTGAAGAAAACAAAATTGAGTACAGGAAATCAGTTTATGATTACGAAAACACCGGGATGGGCCAGGCCCTGAAAGAAGTGGAAGGTTTTGTCAAAGTTTTAGCCTCTGACAACGGTGAGATCCTTGGATGCCATATAATAGGCCCTGAGGCCTCAACACTGATTCATGAAGTCCTGCCTATGATGAGGATGGGCGGTTCTGTACAGGATATTAAGGATACGATCCATATCCACCCAGCCTTGAACGAAGTTGTTGGAAGAGCCTTTGATAATCTATAGAGAATAACAGAGTTGGCAGAACCCGGAGTTCAACCGAAATATTAGAAAATTAGAATTATTCTAAATTAGGAAAAAGAGATAAAAATATCCAATACACACGTCTGTGTATGTCGACTAAAACAGTTTCACTTAGAGAAAATGCCTATAAAAAATTGAGGAACTTGAAAAGAGAGGGAGAAAGTTTTTCTGATGTAGTTGAAAGAATATCAAAGAGCCGGGGCTTGAAAGATTTAGAAGGATCATACCCTGAAATAGGAGAAGTAAAAGAACAAATTGAAGAAGAAAGAGATCAATTCCGGACCAGAGATTTAAAATGATTCTAGCAGATACCTCAGTTCTTATAGATCTTCTTAGAGGGGAAATTAAAGCTGAAAAACTAGAAGAATACGGAGAAATTGCAACTTGCTTCCCTGTCCAATGTGAACTCTACAAAGGAGCTAAAATAGCTAGAAATACAGAAGAAGGAGAAAAACAAGTTAAGAAGTTATTAGAAAGGCTAGAAGAACTGGAATCCGGCCCCAAAGCAGCAAAGAAATTCTCCGAACTAAGACAGAAATACAGGGATATAAATGACTTTGACCTTATGATAGCAGGAATTTGCCTGGTAAATAATGCAGACCTCATCACACAAGATAAAGATTTTGAAAAGATAGAAGAGCTAAACTCAGAAAAACCATACAATGTAGAAAATTAGATTCAAGGTATTTGGCAGGACCCG
>LKMQ01000009.1 GCA_001564145.1 Nanohaloarchaea archaeon B1-Br10_U2g29 | reverse complement strand
CTGAGGAATATGAAAAGTATCTGGAAGAGCATGATTATGTTTTCCAGGATATTTCCCAGCAGGATCAGGCAGAGATTTTCCTTAAAAACTGTCGAAAATACTTGAAAGAAGATGGAGTAGGTCTCTTCGCTATTAAGGCTCGTTCAATTTCTGATTCAAGGCCTAAAAATGAGATATTTGAAGAGGTCAAAGACAAAGTTTCGGAAGAGTATGAGATAGTTGATGAGGTTGAGTTAGAGCCTTATGAGAAAGATCATTTAGTTTTAAAAATAAAAGAAAATAAAAATTAGGTGGTGAGAAGTTTATTTTGTTAGGAATTATTACTTTAGCCCTTATTCCCGGATTTTTTATTTTAGGATTTATATCAACAAGTTTGAATACTTATTTTGGGATAAGCTATCTTATTTCTTTTTCTGTTATAACCTTATTTCTAGGATTTTTGACAAGTAAACTGATGGAGAATAGAGGTTCCAAATTCTTAAAATATGGCGGGTTTTCGTCTGTAGCTCTAGCTATATTTTCTGGGTATCTGTCTTATCAAAATCAACTATTACAGCAGTTAGAAAGCACTCAGAGTATTCAAGGGGGCTCTTTAAACCCAAATATATTTTTTTTCTTAGTGATTATATCCTTTAACTTGCCTCTAATTTACAAAGAGATATTTAAAAGTAGTATAGATTATGAATATTTTGTAATATATATTTTACCTATTGTAATTTACTTTATAATTCCGATTATACTTAGATCCGTCCTTTAATTTGATTCTCTAATATTGCTTGAAGAATAGTTTTCCAATTGACTTATTCTCTCAACTTTAATCTTTCGATTTATTGCTTTCTTCGTCATTTTAGCTACTTCATCTTTATCGTGAGGCTGATCATAACCCAGAGTAATTATATCTGGCCTGACTTTTTCAACTGTGTCATAAATTGATTCTTCCGATCCGAGTAAGGCCTGATCTACCATTTCTAATGCTTCTACCATTTCTCTCCGTTCTTTTTCGTTAAAGTAGAGGTTCTTCTCTATCCTTGAGTCTCTCGCGATAATTACTACAAGTTCTTCGCCTAGTTCTTTCGACTCTCTAAGATAATGTAGATGTCCCGGGTGCAGTAAGTCGAATACTCCTTGGGCCATTACTGTAGTCATATTATTTTATTCCTCTTGGAACTTGTTTATTTCTTTCCAGGGTGCACGGGTTTTTTTAGGTCTATCTTCTAGGAGCTTGGAGTACTTGTTCCATGTATATCTTTTATCCATGAAGCAGATAATTCCTTTATCGGTTTTAGAGCGGATGCATCTTCCTGCGGCCTGTACAGCAGTGTTCACACCAGGATAAGTGTAGCCATACTGCCAGCCTTTCCCATACTTGTCATCAAGATAGTCGATTAAGGCCTCAGTCTTCAAATCAGGTTTTCTTAGCGGTAGGCCTACTATAAATACCGCTTTCATCATTTTCCCAGGATAGTCTACTCCTTCTCCAAAGCTTCCTGAAGCGACTCCAAGTAAAACTGAGTCCTTTCCATTCTTGAATTTGTCTAATAAGTTTTGATTCTGATCCTTTGAGTTTCGACGTTTCTCCATTAAGACCTGTCTATCAGTCCTGTCATTTAGTGGTTCACCGATCTGGTTCATCAACTGGTAAGAAGGGAAGAATACAGCAGCATTACCATTCACTTCTTCCAAACTTTTCTCTAGATACCAGATATACTTCTGGATCATTGACTGGTCACGCTCCTTGTAACGAGTCGTCAATGTATTTACAGCGAGTTCAAGCTTATTCTCTTTAGGGAACGGCGATTTAAATTCAATGGTGTTAGCATCTTCTAGGCCTAGAAGATCGATATACATTTCCTGAGGCTTCAACGTGCCGGACATCATTACTGAGGCCTTTGCATTGTTTAAGGGTTTGGCGGTAGAAATACTTGGATCAAGGCATGAGTATCTGATTCTGATTGTTCGATCGCTGCCTGAGCGTGTTCGCTCAATGTTTCTGAAGAATCCTTCGTCTTCTCCTTTCCATCCTTCAAGCGATTCTGCAAGGCTGGCGCAATAACTTTTTTCTTCCTCTTCTTGTACTTCTTCCCCAATAGTCTCCATGTCAATTATCATTTCCTCAAAGCTGTGGAAATTATCGATAGGATCCTTCAGATCTGACTTCTGAACTTCTGCCTCATTATCTTTCTGAGATAATCTGTCACGCGCCAATCTCTGAATTTCAGTTCTCAACTGTTCCAAGTTCTCCTGCTCCTGGTAGTAACCGAATTTCTCTGCCTCCGTGATACAGTCTTCAACAAGATCTACAGAAATAGTATGTGAGAAAAGTGATCGGGTTCTTGAAGGAAGATTATGAGCCTCATCGACAATTAAGATTGAGTCCTCAAGTGAGGCCTGGCTTTTCTCCATCATCATATCTCTAATACCTGGATGGAATATATGGAAATAATCTGCGATTATGATATCCGCTTCTTGACACATATACATTGAGACTGTGTAAGCGCATACATCTCTGCATTTTTTCTTCAATTCTTCCGCTCTCAGATTCTGATGCTTTAGGTCATGAATTTTTTTCCAAGCCTTTTTCGACAGTTCTTTACCATCAAATGTTTCATCGTGCCGTGGACACGAAGGCCCATCTCTTGTTACTCCATCGGCTTCACAGAGGTGGTCTTTCCCAATTAAATCTACTGAAATAATGTTTTCAGAATGTCTTTCATTAATTTTCTTCACAGTCTCCAATGCAATTTCATGCTGTGAATGCCTTGGTGTCAGGAAGAATACTTTCCCATCGTTTTCCAGAGTTTTCTCCAATGCAGGTGTTACAGTCGCCGCTGTTTTTCCTAGGCCTGTTGGCGCATGAGCTACCAGGCTTGTTTCTTCCTCCATAGTTTGTCCGAAAATATCTATCAGTTCCTGTTGCTTATCTCTTTTTTCAGGGAAAGGAAAAATATCCATGTAAATATTCCGAACTCAGAAGTTTTTAAACTCGTTGAGGGCAAGTTGAAAACACTGATAAAAGCTCTAGACTAATGAATTTCTATGGGATGGTTGGCATTTGATAATATTGAGGAGGCCTTGCAGGACTCGAAAGATATACTTTTACCTTTTGATCTGAAAGTTTGGAGTCTTTTTGCAGTTATCATACTTTTAACAGGTTATTTTGCCCTAAGTTTTCCTGGAATCCCTACTTCTGGAGGAGATTTTGAAGGCCCTGGAACCGATTTTGATATGGGTAATAACGTCCCCGAAACGTCAGTAATGTCTGTTCAAGATTTCTCAGATATTGATAGTTTTGTAGGTAATTTTGATTCAAGTTCAACGGTCTTTACAGGAATGTGGATATTAGCTATTTTATTCCCTGTTTTGCTACTGGTATTGACTTTGGTTAGTTCGGTCTTTGAGTTTGTAATGTATAACTCGGTTAAGGAGAAGGAACCGCGGCTTTATTATGTTAGAAATTACTTGTTTGAAGGCCTACAGTACTTCATCTTCAGATGTTTGGCCTTGATAACATTGTTAACTGTAGTCTTTATCGGTGCAGTTGTTGTAATTGCGAATTACTGGTTGGCTCTTTTAGTTGTTCCAGTATTCTTACTTTTCTACATATTCTATGCTGCTGTAAGATGGACAGTATTCCACTTTACGTTACCTGAAATGATTTATACAGAATCAAATATTATAGACGGATTTAAATCAAGTATTGAAGTAATTCAAGAAGAGTTTGCAGAAGTAGCACTGTTCTGGTTTGTAAAATGGATAATAAGCTTAGTCCTAGGTATTGGAGCAAGCTTGATTATAGTTTCAGGCCTGATAATGCTGGCTATCCCATTCCTTCTAATAGGGGCATTGTTAGCCTTGATTACGCCATTGTTAGCCGCACCAATAGTTTTAGCTTTTGTTGCAACTTCTTTAGCATTTATCCTGTACTTAGGAGTTCCAATAAGAGTTTATCTCTACAGTTATGTTCTTAATATGTACGAAGACCTGTTTCAGTAATTCAAAAGGGAAGATTGCTTACTTCCCAAAATTTTACTTTTATCTAGTATGTTCGAGTACTGGAAACGGAATTTTTCACCTACAAGATCTTTAACAGTTTTATCTTCTACAACTTCGTAATTATTGAATCCGTTTCTAACTGTCTCTCTAATAATCCAGACGCCTAGAGGCGCCCAGTATTCAGGCCTCACATCTCTTAAAATCAGTACTTTAGCCTGACGGTTAATACGGTTGAGGTATTCTAATGCTCCAAGTCTGGCGGCATAGTAAGCTCCTGCACACTCATCAGCGTAACTTGTTCTACCGTTGAATGGTTCATAGTTCTGTGCAATGAAAGTTCTTTTTGAGGCGTTCCATGTAGAATTAGGTCTCTTTATCTCCATCAGCTCATACTCCCATCGCCCCGGAATCAGGAAGATATGGAAATCATTACCTAGATAAGAGTTCTTGAAATAACGTGTTTCACCTAACTCTTGATACATCTTCACCTTTTCTCTAACATCTTTTGAAGCATGGTCATCTACTGCAGTAATGCTCCAACGGGTAGGTACAATTTTCCTATTATCTTTCTCACCTAAAAGACCTGCCGAAAAAGCATTCTGAAGTTTGTAAACATCTAAATCTTCAGAAAGATTTGTCACAGCTTTCTCAGCTTTCAAATCGGTATCGTAGTATGCTTTCTCAATTTTTCTGTTTACTGATGGATTTTCCCCTAAAATCAGGTTTTTCATATCTGCTGAGTTCGAAACAGGTTTTACACGGCCAGCTATCCCGTTGTTTGAAGGTTTTTTATCCAACTCGATTTCGATATTAACAGGTTTTCTTGCCATCGCGATCTCTTTCTGCTCCATCGACTCGTCTTGAGACCTAGAATTTATCAGCGAAGTCCTCAAAGATGCTATTTTATCAATATTAAGCTCTTTTTCATACCAGGCCTTAGGATTATCCATCATTTCCGGGTTTCCTGTATGTGAGGGGGAAAGCACGCCAGAATTAATTTTGGGATAGTTATGGCTGCCGACGAATACGCTTGAGCTGTAGGCCTGAAACTCTTTCTTTTTTATCTGTGAAGGCATCACTTGCTGAATCCGTTTACGCGCTTCTTCTTCACTCATTCCTTTCGCAAGCTTGCCGTAACCCATACAACGTATTGTTGTTTAGAAGGTTTTTTGAGCTTGATATCAAAAAACGTCAATGATTAAAATTTGAAACTCCAATAATAACTTTATGGACAGCAAAGTTCACGTGTTTCTCACTGTTTTTATGGCTGCAACTATTACAGGATTTTTCCTATCAGAAGGCAATATATTCAACGAATTTGAAGGCCTTTCAACAGTTGAAGATGTCTCTGTTGGGGATAATTCTGTATCAGTTTCAACTAAATGCTTTAGACTTGACATGGTTATCTCACAAGATAAAGCTTCTTTAATCCAGAATAAGTTACAACGAACCACGTTTGAAAGGCCTATAGCTCAGGAAATAATAGGCGAGGTATCTAATGGTAATATTGAAAGGGTTGAAATTACTGGAATTTCTGAAGGAGCATATCATGCTGATATAGTCTTAGATTCAGGAATAAATGAGAGAAGAGTTGATTTGAGGCCTTCTGACGGCATATTAGTTGCTGCTGATCAGGATATACCTCTGCTAATTGATCAAAATTTAATTAGAAATCATGGTGTCAATACATGTCTTCAAGGCTCAATTGAGATTTGAGAGACCAGGATTTTTTTTAATTCAATTTCCAGTGAGGATCCTTTTTGTCTTTAATCTCTTTTATTCTGTCCAGCATTTTTTTCTCACCTGATGAAAGCATATCCTCCAGTTCGTTAAGTCTTCTGTAATCTTGGCCTGATAAATCAACAAATAAATGGTCGCCTGCTTCAAAGTCTCTGTCTAAACTGGCATTTGCTATCGATAAAGCGACTGCCTCCCCTTTTTCAGCCTTATCCAGACTGTCACCATCTTCTTGTAAGGCTTTGATCCGTCCCACTTTTTCCCCTTCTTCTGTCATCAATGCTCCTTGGTTTATTACTCCATCAACAACTTTCATCCCTACTACTACAGGATTTGAGGATCGAAATACATGGTCTTGAAGAGTTCTAACTTCTGCAGGCCTTGAAATTTTCTCGAGTGCTTTCTCTCTGTTTTCCTGCTTAAGATTCTCTCTCCAATTTTCGTAGTTTTCTAATGCCTCATATATTACATCGCTGTTGAATATCTCAACATTTTTATCTTCAGCTAGCTCCAACGCCTTATCTGTAACTTCTGCATTGAAAGCAATGACTGAACGAAATTCAGGTTCCTCATTATCTACTTCTATAATATCTGACTTCTTGATTCTCCCTACATCTGCTTTTTGAATCTTTATATCAAGATCTTCAAGCTCTCTCATTAATGCTTCAAGAGAACCTAGAGAATCTGCCTTTACTACAACACCTTCATTATCTGTTTCAAAACTTGATGTTTCCAGCTCTTCTCTCACTTCCTCAACTAATTTTTCTGTGTCAGTTCCTGTTCTCAGAGGCGCACCAGGCACCACGCCTTCAAGGTCTTTTCCTGCAATCTTTACCCCTGAAGCAGGTTCAACACGCTCTACCTCTTGGTACTGTTTATCAAGCCTGATCTCCTTCAAAGGCCTAGGCTTCAGCAATGCTCTTGCATCAGTTACTTTAACACCATCAGGAGTACCGTAAACTATACTATCATCTTCCTTAATAATTCCATCATAATGGATAACATCTACTGTTGTACCAAATCCTTTCTGTTCGCTGACCTCAAGTACTGTAGCCTTTCCAGGTCCATCCTCCACCTTTAATTCATCAGCTAAATAATTCTGAGCCAGTCCAGATACTGTCATCAGCAGTTCAGGTAAGCCTTCACCACTCATAGCAGAAATAGGTACAACCCCTATTTTCTCAGTGAAGTTATCTACACGGTCAAAACGATCAATTACAAATCCGTACTCATTTAATTCAGCCATCAGTTCATAGATTTTATCATCTAAAGCCTGCTTATTCTTATCAGACTGATGCCGGATATTTTTAGAAAAACATTCGTCCTCTGACTTCCATCCAGGAAGTTTATCCACCTTATTCAACGCAATAATAAATGGAGTTTGACTCTGTTTCAGTATTTTGATCGCTTCTTCAGTCTGTGGCTGCACACCTTCCTCAATATCTATAACAAGAATAGCTATATCTGAAATCGAGCCACCGCGCTTTCGAAGAGAAGAAAAAGCTGCGTGCCCTGGTGTATCAATAAACAAAAGGCCTGGAATTGTTAACTCTGTATCAAGCTGTTCTAAAAGATCTCCACAAACCTCGTCAACCGTGTCTAAAGGTATTTCGGTGGCTCCAATCATCTGGGTGATGCCACCGGCCTCACCATCCACTATCTTGGACTCTCTAATATTGTCTAAAAGTGTAGTCTTTCCGCTGTCTACATGACCCAAAACTGAGAGTATTGGTTGGCGAGGCATTTTTTAATCACTCTTTTCAGGCCTCTATTCTTTCTCTTTTTCTGCATATTCAAGTTTTCTACTTTTCTTCCAGTTCTTTTCTGCTTTACTGTCTTTGAAGAAAAGCTTTTTACCTGATGTTAAGACAAGCATCTTTCCCTGCCCTTTCTTAATTTCTTCTCCTGTGTAATCACATTTCATAACTTATCCCTCCATCTGTGTTTCTTTAATGTGCACGATGTCGTCTTCTCTGATTGGTCCGCGTGCGTCTCTTACCAGGATTTTTCCTTCTTCGTTGCCTTCAATTACTCTGCACCGTACTTTTCTTACGGTTCTGTGGCCTTGGTCTCCAATTACTTCAATTACTTTTGCGGCTACCATTGTGCTTTATTGACACCTCTAAGAAGGTTTTTATTCTTCCTCTTTTTCAAGGAGTTCTGCTGCATTGTCTGCTACTTCGCTGATTTCGTCTCCTGCGTTACCTTCCTGTGTTACAGCGATTGTAGCTGACTGGACGTTGATACCTGCTGCCAGGCCTAGCTCTTCTTTTTCCGGTACAAATGTGTACGGAATGTCTCTTTCTTCCGCTAGAGCTGGAAGATGCATAACGATTTCTTCAGGTGATACGTCGCCTGCAATAACTACTAGGTCTGCATTGTTTCTCTCTACAGCCTTTGTAACTTCGTTTGTTCCTACGGCTATCTTACCTGAATTTGCCGCCTTTTCAATTGTATTATAGGTTTTTTCAGCTAGTGAGTCGTTTGGTTCGAATTTGTTAAAGCTCATTGAATTATAACCTCTCCTCGAATACTTCTTGTTTCATCAAGGTTAAACTGTAAATCTTCTTTAAGTTTTAAATACTAACCTTGGATAAAAATCTCTTCAAAATGTTCTGCTTCAAAACTATGTAGTTTATTCTCTAATCTTCTTAGAATTCTATGGGCTTCTTCTTTCTCAATCCGAGAATCAAAATCTGCTGATTCTAGCTCGGCAATTAGCTCTGTCACCTTAGAATTAAGATTTCTAATATCCTCGCTCATAAACAATCAATGGAAGCGAAAAGTTTTACAGTTAACTGATTGATGACTCGATATGATCTCTCCTTTGGGAGAATTCATCTACCACATCTTGTGCTTCTGATTCAAGTCTTCTATCCTCTTCAACCCCTCCCTCAAGGTTCTCCATCAAATCATTCATTTCACGGGAAAGATACTTCATCTCATCAACCATCTCCTGAATACGGTTAAATTCATCAACTTCAAGGAATAAAGTATCGCTAGGGCTATCATCAAGACCTTGCTCAGGCTCTCCGTGTGAAACATTGTTTTCAGCATCTGAGCTCCGTGTGCCTTTAATCTTAGAAAGTTTACTTTCTAAATTTCCAGTAGAACCGGCCTCTTGGTTATTGAAACTTTCACTCTCTGATTCAGGTCCCTGATTCCCAAATCTTGGTTCTTGAGAAACATTTTCTTGGCTGATCGACTCTGATTCAAAATTAGAGTTACCTTGATTGTTATCAGGCCTTAACTGGTTCTGAACTGTTTCATCCGGTATTGATGTATCTCTATCTCCATCTAAGGATTTATTTTCAGGTACATCTTCTGAAACAGGCGGAGAATCTAACTGAGAATTATCTTCTTGAACGCCCCCTGCGGAATTTTTATCAGACTGCTGAGAGTTTACAAGATCTTTGATTTCTTCCATATTTTCTTTAAGTTTCTCTTTGTCATCGCCGCCCAGATTAAACATAAAACCTTTTTAGAAAGACCTAGGTTTAAAGCATTCGGTCCTTACTCAGAAAATTGTTCGACTTTTTTCGCAAAATTAGTTAGCTTATCTCTGTATTCATCTGAAACTGATTCCTCAGTAAAATGATCCTTAACGTTTGAAACAGGCAAACTAGGCCCAGGTCTACCTTTCAAAGCCAATGTAATATCATGTAAATGGCTTTGACATCTTATACCTCCGAAACCTCCAGCTGAAACAGTTATATATGAGAATACCTTTCCATGGTATTCCTCGTAAAGATAGTCTAAAAGATTTTTCAGAGGACCTGGAATGCTGTGATTATATTCAGGAGTCACTAAAATAATAGAATCACTCCACTCAACCAGTTCCTTAAACTCTACTACATCTTCAGGAGGAGAGCTATCATTACTAAGCCTTTGAGTCATTGAAGGAACATTCTTATCGTGCAGATCAAATAGTTCTGCAGAACCTACGTTTCTGAAGGATTCATGGGCCTCTCTTGCTACACTGTGTGTGTTACTGCCTTCACGGGTTGTACCGGTGACGAGAAGGGATTTCATTCCTATTCTTCTACTTCTTCGACTTCAGCAAAATCGCTTAATTCAAAGTCGAATTCAAGGCCTCTGTGTTCTGCATATTCTCTTCCAAGCAGATACATCACTGTTGCAATTGCTTTTTCTCCTTTATTGTTCGCAGGGATGACCAAATCAATATTGTCTAAACGGTTTTCTGAGTCTGCGATAGAAATTACAGGAACATTTGTATCTGATGCTTCTTGAATTGCCTGTGCATCGATTTCAGGGTCTGTAGCTACAATTATATCAGGTTCTGTAAAGTTTTCTGAACGAGGATTTGTTAGACTTCCTGGCATGAAACGACCGGTAATGAACTCTGTGCCGATTGCGTTGGAAAGTTTTTCAATCGATTCCTTTGCCTCAGGTTTACGACCTACGAATAGAACTGTGTCTGGCTCGTAATCTGAAAGGAATTCTCCAGCCTCTCTAATCTGTTCATCAGTCTTAGTAAGGTTGATTACTGCTAACTGGTTCTTTTTGACGTGGAAAATATAGTCTTCCATGTCTTTGTGCTGGGATTTTGTACCAATATGTACGCCTCTTTTTAAGTACTCCTCACGATCGATTAAAAGTTCTTGCTCGGTCATACCTCGAATATGATGACCAAAAGTTAAATACTGCCGGATGCTGAACGCTGTTTCAGTAACTTAGCTCAGGGTTATCAGTTTTTTCCCATAGACGAAGCAACCTGTTTAGTTTTGCAATCCTTATATCTGCAATACCTGCCTTGATTATAGGGCATTCCCATTCCAAAGCTAAATCTGAAATAGTTGCATCAGTTGTTTCACCTGAGCGATGAGAAATCACGGGAGTATAATCGTTCGCTTCAGCCACATTTACAGTATGTTCTGCAGCAGTCACAGTACCGATCTGATTAGGCTTGACAATCAGCGAATTACATGCGCCGTTTTCAATACCTTCCTCTAACCTTTCATAGTTAGTCGTGAAAAGATCGTCACCGCAGATTAACACGTCAGGATGCATCTTGGTCAGTCGAGCATGATTCCTAAAATCTTCTTGATCAAATGGATCTTCAACATAGACTAAATCAAACTCGTCAATTAAATGATCAACAAAATCAAGCATATCATCGCTTGAAAAAGTTTCATGTAAACTATTTACGTTATATTCTCCATCTTTATAGAATTCTGAAGCAGCTATATCTAGGCCTATACGTGCGTCGTATTTGTCTGTAACTTTTTTTAGGGCCTTCAAGGTTTGCTCGTCATTCATTGAAGTAATTAATGCTCCTTCATCATTCATTCCAAGTATTTTCTGACTATAATGAGTTTTTAATTCATGATAGATTTTTTTGTTGGTTTCAACTGCGTCAGGGAAACTTTCTGCATTAACAGGAAGAACCAGAAATTCTTGAATTGATGTATTTCCTCCGTGCTCTCCACCTCCAATAACATTGCTTAGAGGTAATGGGAACTTTTTACTATGATTAAATCCTGAAGCCTTCTTGAATGCAAAGCTTGAGGCTATTGCAGAGGCTCCTAATCTTGAGAAATCATCTGTTTGATCGAAAGTATGTAATGTATCGTCAAACTCTTCCTGCGTAAAATCTTCATTCTCTGTTCTTTTCAAAAGTTTCTCTATCTCATCTAATTGGTTTGGTACGAAACATTTAGCCTCATGAGTTCCTGTAGACGCCCCTGATGGAGCTGAGGCCTTTACATTATTTATTTCTGCCTCTACGGTATAGTTTACTCTTGAGTCTAGAATTTTTCTTAATTTTAGATCTGATATCTTCATAATAAGAAGTTAGGGTTTTACTGAAATAAAAAAAGTAGGACGATATGAAGCTTTTATTTGACTGTGATTGGAAGTTTGCCTTCACTCATTTCTCTTTCGGCAATGTCTCTTGGCTCATCAGTTTCTCCTGTATCAACGAATGTCGGTGCGCCCATACCGATTTGTAGGCTTCTGGCACCTATAATTCTTGCTCTCTCGTAACGTGTGTAACTCATTTTATTTTTTCACCCTATGTAACCTAAATCGGAGCTTTTCTGTGTATCTTCTGACTCCTGTGAACCTTTAAGATTTTTAAGTTTTTTAAGCACTTCTTGACTTTCTTCAACTTTATCATCCAGAGTTGAATAATCCAGTTCAACATCTAAGATTTTTTCAATAATCTCTAAGACAGATTCGGTTGATTTGGGATCGCTCATCAAGAAACCTGGTGTTTCTCCAAGTAAAGCAATACCATGTTTACCTCTACTTTCTCCGAGACCAAGTAAAAGGCCTGAAATACCTACTATCTGGCCAACGTCATGGTCAAACTGGATTCCATAATCGGAGTAATCTTCTTTTACGTCAATAGATGTGGTAGCTCCAAATACTTCTGGCTGCTCTACTACTTCTCCTTTACCGTATCCTCCGATTGTTATTATTTCATCGGCATTTATTTCGTCTGTAAAGTCTAATACTTCATCAGCAATCTCATAATGTCCTTGAGGGCTTGAAGCCTGTGCATTACCTTCCATCAGCACAATATCCCTACCGTTTGCCTCAGCTACGTAAATATCGTTCTGTAAGGCCTTCAAAGTTTTATCATCTTTCACTATTGTATAAGGCGGGAAATGGTGGCTGTGGAGTTCTCCAACTTTATCTGCGTCTAAGTTGTCTGCTAGGAAACTCACACAGTTTCTACCTATATGGCCTATTCCTGCTAGACCTTCAATGAATAACGGGTTTTCTACGTTTAATTCTTCTTCAAGTTTAATTTCTGTTGCCATTAGTTATACCTCACCTTTCTTTGCCTTTCTACGATATTTACCGTATTTGTCAGGATATGAGAACTTTGCAGGCCTTGCATTTTCTGTTTTACTGCTGCAGTGGCTATCCTGTAAAGTGTAGCTTCCACATTCATTACATTTCTTAATCATCGTTTTTATGCCTTTGAGAAATTAAAGGATCCATCTAACTCTTCAACCTTTTCCTGAATTCTCTGGGTTGCAGTATCCATCCGTTTCTTAGCAAGCTCTTGAGTCCGTCCCCAAGCCTCAATACTGTATTTTGGAGCGGACATATATTTGATTTCAACTCCATCTTCAACTTCATCAAAGGCCTTTTTAATTCTGTCTAAGCCGTCACCATGGTAAAACTCGACTTCAATTTCTCCCTCAAATTTTTCCTGCTTCAAGTCAATATTTTCTTTAGCTACTTCCTGGATTGCATCGACTACTTCATCATCTAAAAATTCTTTGAGCTTTTCCTCTTCAGCAATAGATATTTCAAATCCTTCGAATGATGATCCTAGCTCTCTCTGTAATGGGAAGACAACATCCTCATAGATGTCATCTACATCAATACTATCTTCAAGATCCTCTATGAACTTGTCAGCTTTTTGCTCCTTACGCCACCGGTTCATAGTATCTTTCTTTTGTTTATCGTTTACACGCTTCAAAGAAAGGCCTATAGAACTTTCATCAACTTCTATCACTTGAGCAACTGTCTTTTCTCCTTTAGAAAATTCCTTAGTTAGGTCTTGGACCCATGATCTGCTTGCTTCTGATATATGTATCATTCCCTGAAGGTTTTTGTACTCCTCAAGTTTGGCGAACGCAGAGTTAGTATCAACATCAGTTAACTCCACTACAACGAAATCGCCTTCCTCAGGCCTGTCTTTGTACCATTTCATAAGTATAGAATAAAAGGTGATTTATTTAAAAACAGGGAAAAACCCTCCTTGGATTATTCAACTTCCAAAGTCTTCAGAATCTTTCCGTTAATTTCAGCGTTACCGCCTGTAGATTCTGCAATAACTGACTTACAGACTAAGCATTCTACTTCAGAAGCAGGCCTTGAATAAATATTCTGTTTATTTCCGCATTCTCCACATTCTACTCTGATAAAATTCTGTGCCATAATAAAATTTTTACCTCTCTATCTCAAATTTTGCCGCTCTCGGCTGATTACGTGGTTTCCAGGCCTTCCCGCATTCCTTACATGTGAACTGCAAGTCATGTTTGCTGGAAGTCGGATTGGACTTTCCTCTTGAAAGGTGAGAAGGATCTTCGAAAGGGAATGAACCGTACCCATTGTCAATCTTTCTCTGTCTTTTCCGTGCCTTCTTACTCCAAGGACTTGCGCCTCTGTTGGTAGCTTCTTTTACTGTTTGCTCCGTATGTTCATCGCAGTTAGGACAATACCGTCTCTGCTCCTTTGGAATCTTAACCATACAACAGAATCTATATCTAAACTTTAAAAAGGCTTCAAGGCTTTGATACAATCTTTGATCCTTCACAGTTTTCAGGCTGCTCTAAATTTTCAAGACTGGCCTCAAAAACTTTAGTCTTAATACTTGATCTTTCGATTATCTCCAAAGCGGTGGAGTCAATTAACTCGTGTTTACCGGCTTCATTGTTACCAGAAATAATGTCTTTTAATTCACCAACCGTTACTTCTTCTAGGAAGTTTGCGTCTGAATCTTCAGGATTTCTGTCGTAGACTCCGTCAATACTAGTGGCGATAAAGAGATCTGCATCTAGGATCTCTGCAGCAATAGCTGCAACTGCGTCAGTAGAATGTCCTGGTGTCAGGCCTCCCATGACAACATCCATTCCTGTGCTGGCGGCGACCCTAATTTCTTCCGCCGTTTCTGGTACATCGGGATAGGCTTCTAAGGCTGTCATCAGTGTTCTTGCATTCAATCGAGTTGCGGCAATCCCTACTAAATCTTGTTCACCTTGGTTTCCATACTCTCCTGAAGCATAAATGTATTCTTTCAGATCTCCTGCACCTGTTACTACTAAAATCTGTTCTTCTCTCTTTAGTGCCTCAGCAATTTCTCCTAACTGTTCGAGATTACCTGTTATTACTGATCCGCTGACTGCAAAAACTTTTTCTACCATTTTTTAAGCCTCCTCTGCGTTTCCACGGTTTATTAGGATCTCGGCGTTGTCTTCAGGTATTACTGCTTTATCTCCCTGTTCAAAAGGACCATAGCTTTCTAGATCGGTACCCATGAATTCAGGCACTCCCGAAATTATTTCCACTTTCTGATAACCTTCTTCAATGTCTTCTACATCATCATTTTCTTGATTTATTTCTTCATCTTCTTTCAGTGTTTTTTCTTCTTGAGTCTCAACAGGTTCATCGACATCATTTTCATTATTGTTTTCGGTTTCTGCTATTGTGTCTTCTGATGTATCAAACTCATCAGCAGGGGCTTTAGAAGTCTCTGCTTCCGAAAGACGATCTCTATGTTCTTCGAAAAGCTGTTTAGTTTCTCTGAAAAGTTCCTGTTCTCTAGGCAGTAAATTAAGCTCTGAAGCCTTAATATTCGACTTTAGCGAAAGCCTAGCATTCTTCACTATCTTTTTCTCCCTAAGTGCGATTATTTTCCTAAAAACTCTTTTTGAAGAAGTATAGTCTCTCCTATCGCCAGCATCTTCCTTTCTTTCTAAATATTCATTGGCCTTAAGTACGAAATCACTATTTAATTCTGTTAACTGGTCTTCTCTTCTCTCTTCCTTCTGTATTTTCCGCAAGTCACTGAAAGTTAATGCATCCATTCTATCTATTAATCAGTACTGTAAACTTTTTAGGTTAGTCGAAACACTGCTGAACATGTTTCTTATAATACCCTTCAACTTCGTACTCTTTACCGCAGTAAGGACATGTTAAATCATTTTCATCATCTTCCTGGTTTCTGTTTCCGGCTTTTCTAAAAGCATAACTCACTGGATTCGAAACCTTTTCTTCCAGATTATCGCCTTCATACACTTGCATATCCTTGTAATAACCATTAGAATCATAGTTCGGCGGAGGAACATCGTCGCTTCTATTCTTATGCCACCGGAGCTGAGACTTGATATAGGCCTCACGAAGCGGCTCCTTATTCCTATCATTCCAAGCCCACATCTTTGACTCAATATCATTCCAGCCATAACCAACACAACGGTAAAAATTAATTAGAATAAAAAGACCTCTCTTCCTACCATCTTCCAAACCCTGCAAAATATTCTTTATGCTGGGAGGAAAATGCTGTTCTGGTATCGCATCATCAGGTCTTTCAAACTCTCTATCAGTACGCTTCTCCTTTTTCTCCTCTCTACGATCTTCAATAAAGTCCAAGGCCTGAACAGCAAGATTAGTTCCTTCTTCCGGTTCAAACTCCTTGAGAAAATCTAATTCAAAATCAACATTATCAATTTCAGCATCCTTCTTCTCGAAAGCAGAAATTTCATCAGGATTAATCGGCAACGATACTAGGCCTGAACCATCATGAAGACTGTAAGGCATTCTAAACAAATGTCGTTGACCCCAATCATTCTCAATATCTGCAACCTGATAAGGATCTTTACCCTGATCTGTCTGCATTTTATCTTCTAGGCCTGCTTTCTCTACCTCTCTTATCATCTGGTCTTTCAAATTATTTCTCAGGTAATCTACGATTCCACGGGCTAAATGTGGATAAAGCTCAGAGTATTTTTCATCTCCTACTGTCTGTGGAAATGCCT
This sequence comes from Nanohaloarchaea archaeon B1-Br10_U2g29, assembly GCA_001564145.1. Lineage (GTDB taxonomy): Archaea > Nanohalarchaeota > Nanosalinia > Nanosalinales > Nanosalinaceae > B1-Br10-U2g21. The sequence goes on along the minus strand of LKMQ01000009.1, from coordinate 1,835 downwards.
CACCTCTGACGCCTATATGGAAACCACGGTTACCTGAAAACTTAACATAAATATTCTCTATTCCATGCTGTCTAAGTTCATCTACTACTAGCTTAGCAGCCTTTTTAGAAAGCTTAAAACTATCATCACAGTCAATATCTATCACTAGATCCCAGTTCTCCCTTAGATTATCCAGATTCGACACTTTATCAATCATTAAAGGGTTCCGCCATCTCTCAACTGAAAAATGGAAAGCAACAGCACCATCCTCTACAAACTGCATAAAATCCCCTGGAAAATTAACTGCATCAGGCCTCTTCCCGTATCCATTAGGATAAGTCGGAGCCACCTCTCTATACTCCGCTATCTCTAGTATCTTCTCAACTAATTCATCCTGCTCATAGTACTGGCGAATCTGCCACTCCTTCAAATCAAGCTCGCTCACACAGAAAAATTAACTGGTAAATACTAAAACTGGAATGGTTTTTTGGAAATTACTTATAGATATATTCATTTTTGTATCTTAATATTTCGGCTTTGTCAAATATTCTAAGCCATGAATCAGTTACAGAATTGTGTCTGTGATCTTTTTCTAGAGAATCAACAGGAATACAATTCTCTTCGTACTCCTCAATATCTTCTAGAATAGAAGTAGCGTTTTCAGGTAAAGAATGAATACCCGTATAACTCTCTACGCTCTCCTTGTCCATTTTTATAGAAGCTTACTCTTCTTCTATTCTAGGCGCTAGTACAAAGCTTAGGTTGACTTCTTCTGGCTGTACGAATTCTAGTCTCATTGGGAAGTCGTCGCCTAGTTTGAGTGTTACGTTGTCTGAGAGTTTTTTGGCCCCAATCATCTTGGAAAGGTAGTCAAGACTGAACATTGATTTGACTGGTTCTCCACTCATTGCGATTACGCCCTCACTTCCAGAGGTGATTGTAAAGTCTGCGTTGCTTTGATCTCCTTCTGCTCTAATGTTTAGTTCTTCATCTGTTGCAGAAATAGTGACTGCATCGCTTACTACCATTGAGTCTTTGACCGCTCCTTCAAGTACTGAGGCCTCTAGCTCTGCTTCGAAGTCGAATTCTAAGTTCCCTACTTCAGGGATGTCATCTTCTGAAAGGTTTAGTATTGGAAGTGAGAAGTTTCTGGTTGAACTATTTTCCATTGTGATGTGGAATCTTGAATCTTCCACTTCAAATGTGATGGTGTCATCTGCGTTTGCTCTGCGGAGAATAGAGTAAAGGTTCTCGATGTTGAGGCCTACTTTGTCTTCATCTTCTAGTTCGTAGGTTTCGAATACTTCTTCGAATATTTTGAAGTCGACTAAGCCTACGAGTGCTGGGTCTGCTGCTACTAGCTTCATTCCGTCTTCTTCTAACTGGAATAGACCTTCGCTGATTAGGTCTGAAATGGTTTTCATTGAATCTTTCAGTAGTCCGACTTCTTCTATTTCCGCTTTAAACATTTTCAATCTCCTATGTTACTCATTAGTGGATACAACTTTTTTAACTCTACCTTGAAGCTCAGGATCAACATTTGAAAAGTCCTGAATAATTTCTCCCTGCAGTTCAAAACTGTCGGGGGTAGGTAATACTCTTCCAAGCACTCTAACTCTGAGGCCTTCTTCTAACTCTTCCATTTGCTCTTCCTCTAGAAATACTTCTACGTTTCCTGTACCGTCATCAAGGGAGATGGAGTCATCCTCAATTGAAAGAACTGTTCCAATTACTCTTACTCTGATATCGTTTTGAGCGTCGATTTCATCAATATTTTTAGGCCTTGCTGGGGCTCTTCTCATCTGTTCTGGCATAGTAAAAGATTGGAAGGTGAAATGTTTTAATTCTACCCAAGT
>LKMQ01000032.1 GCA_001564145.1 Nanohaloarchaea archaeon B1-Br10_U2g29 | reverse complement strand
GATAGGAAAGGAATAAGAGTTATAGAAAGAGAGGAAAGTACTAGAGATGAGGTTGTGGAAAGCCTTGCTTTAGCTATTGAAGATTTTGCAACCTATGATAAAACTGAGATAACTGAAAGAAAACATAATGCAAGGAAGCTCGCTCAAATGACTTCTTGGGAAAATTTAGGAGAAAATTATAAGCAAGCACATAAAATGGCGGATAAGAAATGAAAATTAAATATAATGGATTAAAAACTGAGAAAAGAGATTTTAAAAGGCCTAAACCCTACTTTTTAATGCATAATACTCGTACAGATATGCTTAAAGATTTGGAAAAGGATTTCGAAAATCTTGTGATTATAGGTAATGGTGGTTCGGTAACAAGCTTCAGGGCTTTGAACTATGCTTTTAGAGATCAACACAGCAAAAATGTTGAAATAGTCACTACAATGGAGCCAGGATATCTAAAACATCTCGATCACAGTCTTAAGACAGATGAGACTTTAGTAATGCCGATCAGCAAGTCAGGAAATACTACTGGAGTAATAGAATCAACACTTTTCTTTATGGAAAAGGGCTATGAAATAATGCCTTTAACCTCTAAGGAAGGCCTTTTACATGATATAGCGGAAGAAAAAGGTTTGGAAATGATAAAACATCCTGATATCGGAGGAAGGTATACAGGCCTTTCAGAAACTGCTTTAGCTCCTTCAGCGCTTTTAGGCCTTGATATTGAACAGCTTTTTGAAAAAGGTAGAGAAGCTCAAAAAACTTACTGGAACGAAGACCAAGCGATAAAAATGGCTTCGGCACTTCAAAATGCTGAAGAACAAGGATACCCTGAAGTAATGACTGCGTTCTACAGTACAAGGCTTTTCGGATTCTACCCTTTAATGGTTCAGTTAATGCATGAATCCGTCTGCAAAAAAGGTGAGGGACAAACATTCTACGGAGATTTAGGCCCTGAATTCCAACATCATACTAATCAAAGAATTTTTGGGGGAAAAGAGAACGTACTTCCTATTTTCATTGAATCAAGCCATGAACACAGTGAAATAATTATACCTGAAGATTTAGAAGACTTTAATCTTAGAGGTAGAAAATTAGGTGATTTAAACGGTAAAAGTCTTGAAAATTCTCTTAGGGCAGAAGCTAAGGGTGTAAAGCAAGCTTTGGATCAGGAAAACAGACCTTATATAGAGATAGATATTGGATCTGTGAATTACGGTAATGTAGCTGATTTTATGGCGTTTCTACAGTTTTTACCTGTTTATTCGGGCTGGATGAGAGGAGTTAATCCGTTTAATCAGCCTAATGTTGAAAAAAGCAAGGAATTTGGTTTTGAAGAGAGGTTTAATGGAGAATGAAGGTAGTTTTTTTGACAAAGAAGTTTGAAAACGGCGATGATATATCTGAATATGTGAAGTCTCTGGCCGAAGCTTTGGTAGAAAAAGGGCATGAGGCTGCAGTTATTGCTTTTGATGATGGAACATATTATACGGTTGATGATAGGGTAGAGGTTATCAGAACTCAGCTCCATTATGAAGGAGATTCTCTTTACAGCTGGTCAATGATGCTTAATAATGAGATGAAAGAGAAAGCTCGGGAACTTCTTGAAGATAAGGATTTTGATTTAATTCACGCTAATGACTGGACTACTGTTCCCGGTGCAACCGCTATGAAAGAGTACTTAGATAGGCCTATAGTTCTGACAGTTCATTCAACTGAAAATGAAAGAGGTTTCTCTGATCCTAACTCTCCAATGATTTCGGAGATGGAGTGGAAAGGCTGTAAATCTGCGGATAAAATAATAGTAAATTCAGAAGACACTTTAAATTCGGTTAAATTTGATTTAGAAGTACCTGAAGAAAAAACACTGCTTAAAAACCCTTTATCTGAAGGATGGAGCGAATCAGTTTTAAAAATCTACAAGGAACTTACACAGTTTAAAGAGGTAAAAACAGAATGAGGCCGCTTTTCGTTACATGGGAGTATCCGCCATACAAAGCGGGAGGGATTGCAGCACACTGCGAAGATCTAGCTACAACAATGGCCTCACAAGGACATAAGCCAGTAGTAATAACTTACGGAGAAAAAGAAGAAAGAGAGTACCGCAACGGCGTAGAAATTCATAGAGTACCTGCAAATGACTCAGCAGACAACACAATTTCTTGGGCAATGAGTCTAGCAGACAGAATGGAGAAAAAAGGACTCAGGTTAGCAAGAGAAAAAAGCTTTGATTTAATACATGGTCATGACTGGATGGCTGTTCCGGCAGCTACAGGCCTGAAGAAGACTTTAGATTTGCCGATGGTATTCACGGTTCATTCAACACAGAAAGGCCGAGATGGTATAAATTCGGATTACCAGCAAGCAATACACAATTTAGAGTGGTACGGCACTTATGAGGCCTCGGAAGTAATTACTGTTGGAAGAGATTTCTGTGATGAAGTAAAGCACAACTACAACGTACCTGATGAAAAAATAAATTATATTCCTAACGGTGTTGACCTTGAAAAATTTGAGGATAAGAACGCTTCAATTCAAAGAAGCAATTATGCATTGGACTGGGAGCAGATAGTACTGTTCGTGGGCAGAATGTATCCTCAGAAAGGTCCAGGACATTTAATCGAAGCAATGCCTCATATACTGGAGCAGAGGCCTGAAGCCAAGTTCGTGATGTGCGGTTCAGGGGCTACAGAACATTACAAAGGCCTAGCAAAGAACCAGGTTGGAGACAAAGTTCATTTCCCAGGTTATGTTTCTGATGAAGCATTGGTAGGATTAATGAAGGAAGCAGAGATAACTGTGGCGCCAAGCGTCTACGAGCCGTTTGGTATTGTCCCATTAGAAGCTGCAGCTTGTGAGACTGCGACTGTTGGAAGTTATACGGGCGGAATGAAAGATACTATTGTGCACGAATACACGGGTCTGCACACATATCCTGAAGATTCAGGTTCTATCACTCATCAAGTTTCAAGAGCTTTAAATGACCCAGGTTGGAGCGACTGGCTTGGAGACAATGCACGTGAAAGAGTTGAAGACAACTTCCGCTGGGAACAAATCAGTGCATGGACTACAGGGGTATACTCACAAGCTTTAGAGTAAAAACTGATAAAAACTTGTTAAAACAATTTATACAGTAAATGGATCCGATTTTCAGCGATCTCACGAAATCATTAGGAGTATTTCTCATTACAGGCCTTGCTATAGGCTTTTCCACGTTTCTAGGTCTTAGATATATTGATGCAATAGGAGGGTTCACGAATACCTTCCAACTAGAAGCCACAGCTATAGTGGTAATGGCGGCAATTTCAGCCTTTTTCTTGTCGCCAGCAATTTCTGCCTTAACAGGCCTATATATTGGTTACAAGGAGCCTGAAAGCAGTAGAACCTTTGCTTTCTCAACTTTTGCAGCTTTCGTAGGTTTTTTCCTTCTTAACACAGTATCTGTAGGCGTTTTACTTTTCTTACTTGGAGAAAACTTAGTGCCAGCCACCTCATCTGATCCTTCTACAGTCCTATATTCATTTCTGTTGCTGGAGAATAGAGCGGCATACCTCAGCTTTCCTTCTATAATAATAGCTCCTATTGCAGCCTATTTAGGTTCAGGTGTTAATGAGTGAAGCCAAGAAAACATTAAATCCTGCATACGGAGCTCAGCATCCTCTGTTAAGCTATGCTTTTCTCCCTTTAGACGAAAAAGAGCGGATTCACCACTGATTCTTCCAAATGCTTCAAGGCTTTTCTCGAAATGGACTGTAGAATCTTCAGAACCATGGAAAAAGGCAACAGGACAATCAAGAATTTTAGATGCTTCATCAAAGCTGTAATTGTCAAAGTCTTCAAAGAAACTTTTGTTTACTGTTTTATCATCAAAATGAGTGTAACTACCTTTTTCTTCAACTACCGATCTAAATTTATCCATTATATCATTAAACGTTACAGGAGACTTCAAAATCAAGGCCTCGCATTCCAAATCTTCAGCAGCGTGAATAATAACCTTTCCTCCAAAACTCATGCCATAAAGATAAACATTTTCAAAATCAAAGTAATCTATCACTGTTTCCAAGTCTTTAATCCTTGAAGATAAGTTTTGATCAATAAATTCTCCATCACTCTCACCGTTACCCCTAAAATCAAACCTTATAGCATTAAAACCTTCTTCAACTGCTCTTTCAGCTCTTTCTTCGTAACTTCCTTCTTTATCACTTCCGAACCCGTGGCAGAAAAACACACATTTATCTGATGAGGTCTCGTGATGCACTGCAGTAACTTCTTCTCCATTTTCAACTTCAATGAAATGTTTTTTCATATATAATCAAGTCTTTCTGCCGCTATTATTAGCATAGCATGACTCCAAACCAGCGGTTTAACTGAGTTCTTCTTATCGGTTTCAAAAACTTGTTCTGGTATATATTTTCCGTTAAACTTAGTTAGATAGTTTGAAAACTTCTTTTTTGCCTCTTCTTCTCTTCCAATCTCAGTTAGGGTGGTGTGATACCAGAAAGTTAGAACAGGCCAACCTCCTGCTCCTTTCATGAGAATTGAGGTAGATTCCAGCATGCTGTCATACATGTCATTTTGGTATCGTTTTACGCCTTGATCTGTAAGAAGAGAATCTTCAACCATATTCAAAGTGTTTTCAAGCCTGTTTTTATCAAAATCTTGGTTGAAAGGCCATATTAAACCTAAAGTACTTCCATCAATTGATTCATCATTTATTACTCCCAATGACTTAGGATAGTAAGTATAATCTGACTGAGTTATCTTATTTCTCATTTCATTTGAAACTTCTTGATATTCTGCTTTCCCGATCAGCTTATAGGCCTGTTTTAATCCTTCTGAACAGGCAGCTAAGCTATATATAAATGATTCGTTGTTTTGAGCAAAAGCAGATCTTTCCTCCCAAGGGTCATAGGTCATCCTATCGAAGTTCTTGTCCTTCCATGTTTTTATCAGGCCTTCTGCCAGCAGTTTCACTACTTTTTTCTCTTTTTGAGTCTCTGCATCTCTTAAACTCCATATCAATGCTCCTGCTTGATCAGGCTGGAATTGGTGTCCAAACTGAGGATCTCTTGGACCATTGGTTAGGTACCGATGATATACAATGCCTGTTTCAGAGAAATCTTCCATTCTATCTAACATCCAGTCTAGAAAATCTTCTCTAACATCTAAATCCAGAATTTTGGCTGCTTCAAGGATAAAGGCATTATCTCTTAACCATACAAATCGATAATTCTGGACGTTTTGAGGATAGTATTCCTTATCTGTATTTCCAGCCACTATAGCGCCGTTTTCCAGTGAAGCATCTTTTATCACCTCCTTACTAGATTCAATTAACTTATCTAAATTAGCTGGTGCATCAGATGATAGTTTCATAGGATTAAACGGTCTTTCTATTCTTTTAACTCTTTTTCTACTTGTTCTTGGAAGTCCATTAAGTGATCTGTGATTACTGCGAATCCTTCGTGTGGATGATCAAAGTATGAGAAGTAGTTGTGTACGCTTCCATCATCCATTGACTTTGTAGCTATATGGTGTAAGTGATCGGAGGTCAAGAATTTTCTCCAGACTTCTAGGTATTCTTCATTTTCTAAGGCCTTGACTTTGTCCTCAAGTTTCTGTAATTTCTCGAACAGTTTTTTCTGCATAGGGTTTCCCAGCCATGCGGATGCGTCCATCTCTTGGTCGGCCCAGGAAACAGTATTGTACTCAAAAGCATCAAACTTGCCTACAGGTTCATTTTCTTCTGCCACTTCCCTTACTTTCGCGAACTCCATATGGTCATACTTCAGTATTTCTTCTGGGAGTGATTCTAGGAACCAGAGGATTCCTGTTCCTTCCCAGTGGTGCTCGCCAAATGTTTCATAGTCCATGAAAAGGTTGACACAGTGGCCTGAAGTATTGGAGAGCCAGGAAGCATATTTTTCAGCTGTCAACGGGTATTCATCCCACCATTCTGCTGAGAACCGATAGCCAACATCGTCAGTAAGCTTTCTATTACGAAGCATTATAGAGTTTCCATCTTCAGTTACGAAATCAGGTTGAGTATAGATGTCGTTAGGCGATCTCCATCCTAAAATTCTGTCAACTCCTTCAGTAAAAATACCTTCATAACCTTCCTCAGAAGCAATCTTACCAATTTCATTATGATAAATTAATTCTGTGTTTGTCATAACCTTAGG
>LKMQ01000031.1 GCA_001564145.1 Nanohaloarchaea archaeon B1-Br10_U2g29 | reverse complement strand
TGATGTCGAGATTACGTTTGATAGGGCAGGTCTAACTGATCTTGTTTCTTCTGGTGGTATTGTTGGCGGGCTTCGAATGGAATAACTGTTTATAAGAATTGTTTCTACATCTGTTTTTATCCGGCGGTCATAGTGTAGTCCGGCCAATCATCTCGGCCTTTCGAGCCGAAGACCCGGGTTCAAATCCCGGTGACCGCATCTCAATATGATTACCAGAATGCTTCTAGCAACCATAGGCCTTACATTTACAGGCCTAGTGAAAAAGAGTTACTTTAGTTCTAAAGAGTTGAACCCTAAAGTTAGTAAGGAAAAACTTTTATTCTTGGCTGCTGGCTTTACAGCTCTTTTCTATATGACTCAGGCGATATTCAGTTTCTAAAAGATATTTTTGCTGTATTTATTGTGGAGAGCAATTTCAGCCGAGGGACTAAGGAAAGAGAAGACAAGCTTTGTTTAGATGACTTCAGACCTTTCCCTCTGTTATATTGCCTGAAGCGGAAAGGCTGGATGATTTCTTAGAGGCTTTAATTTACCTGTTTATACAACTAACAAATGCTCCCATTAATTAATCTAATCTTCTTAAAACAGGATTTCTAATTTCTGACAAAATTTGCCGAATGATTTTGTAAGAACGACTGCCACATATATCGCAGTCTTTTCCACGCCTTTTCGACAGGATCATTTACCTGGAAAAACAAATATTTCCATTCTTCATTATTTATTTGGATCTTGATGCAGGGATTAATTGAACCTTCCTCTAATTTTAGGCCTGTGATTTGAGAAAAATCCATTTGATCTAGAATCTTTTCTTCAGGGTATTCATTCATTATATTCTCCCAGTCTCCTTTCTTCTTCCGTTTGAAATGGTCTTCTTCGATTATTACATCGCCGAGCTGGGATTTGACTCTTACCATGTGATAATTGTTACCTTTTCTATTTTTTAGCTTCTTCCCATAGAATATCCAAGTAAAATTCTAGCCACTGCTTACCGGCTTCTCTTCTATCCTCTGCGGTTAAAGTATCTCCAAATGTTTCTCCCTGGCCTATATCTCCTTCGCCTGATTCTTCAATCTCCATTGCTTGTGCATAAGGTTTCATGAACTCTGTGCCTCCATCAAAGTCTTTTGAGTAGTATGCATCAGCAAAAGCCTCGATATGGTTTCGAGCTTCAGGATTAAATCTATCTGCTTTCCTGCTTAATCTTTCAAGCTCTCCTTCCAAGCTTCTATCCATCTCTTCCAGTTTTTCAAGGCCTTCCTCTGCCGCGTCCTGTATTCTTCTGGATCTGTTCACTAGTGAAGTTATCTCGCTTTCCTCTATATCTTCAAGGTATCTCTGGTGGTGTCTTTCTGTCCAGAAAGTATCAGGAAAGAATCCTCTCAAGTGGACTCTGTCCTGTCCATCTTCAAAGTCATTTTCGACGACGTATCTCAGTTTTACAGGGCCTTCTTTTTCTGCAGCGACTCTATCAGTTTCAGGTGTGTACGGTAATGCGTCTATCTCTGCACTTCTATCGAAGTGATCATACATTATAGATGCTGGTAGTATGGGACTGTCTTGGTGGTCGATTTCCAGTACATCTTTCTTAATGTTATTAACTTCTTCAGGTTCTCTATATTCTAGTTCATCAAAGCTTTCGACTCTGTCGGCGGTTAAAACCATTTGGGCTCCATATTCTTTGGCTTCAAGCCTTTCGTTCAAATAAAGTTGGTCTAAAGCATCCCAGAGGAACTGTGTTGATCTATTATCTGTTAAACGGTTCCATCTATCGACTACATCGCTCATTGTGGATTTGTCTTCAAATTTTACTGCGCTGTAACCGTTCCTCAAATCTTCTTCACTGATTTCTTCAAATTTCATCTTCAACCACCTTTCTAGCAACCTCCTCTGCAGCTACTTGAATATCTTCATCATCTTCAACCAGGTCTCTGAACTCTCTAATAGCCTTTTTCATATCTTCAGTATCAGACCTTATCTCTGGAATTAAGTCCTGAGGTTCTGGGATTTCAAAGCCTCGGTCTTCTCTGCCCATAACCTTTCTTTCACCAATTACAGGGTAGTCAACTATTGCATCAGCCTCTGAATCGCCGTGCATATCCCAGTAAGCTGCAGTCTGATAAAGATCATGTCGTCCAGGTCTTTTACCGGTCTTCACTTCAACTATGTTGCCGTCAACTATGAGGTCTGCGCGTCCCGTTAATTCTGAACTCTGTAGATTAACCTCTTTTTCAACATCTGCAGAGTCAATTTCGTTGTAATTCGCGGCAACTTTCCTTGCATAATCTTCAAAACTGCCTCCATTAACTTCAGTATTCATTATATCTTTGGCACTTCCTATTTCCTCAATTCTTCTGGCTCTCTCCCTAAGCTCTTCCGAACTATTTTTACCATTTAAACAGTTTCTAATAAATCTTTCAATGTTCTCCTCACATAGTTCAACACATAAGTTTCTCATATCAGATTCAGAAGCATATAAATGAACTACTGAATCATGTAATAGGCCTTTACGCGTTACAGAATCATCAACTGGGTATAGAAGGCTAGAGTTTCGTGTAAATCTTTCTTCCCGTTCAGTATAATCTACTAAGGATGATGCAACGGCCTCTAAATCATCCTGAGATCTTCCATAATTAAAGCCTTGAAGGTCTGATACACGGATTTTTCCATCCATCATTTACTACTTCTAAATCAGAAATTATTTATCTCCTATGTATTCTCCATCTTCTCTACGGAAATCTTCCTCATCCATTTCCTCTCTCACATGAGCAACAAGTCCTGGAGTCCTTGCTATGATGAAGAATCCTTTCCCAAGCTCTGGCTCGAATCCCAGATCGCTCATAATACCTGCGATTGCACCATCGACGTTCAAGACTAGGCCTACCTTTTCTTCTTCAAAAACTCGCTGAATTTCTAGCATTTTCTCTGTCAACTCTCCCTTCAAGCCTAAACTTTCTGCTTTTTCCAGCATTTTTCGGCTTCTAGGATCTTCGTGTTCGTAGACTTTGTGTCCAAGGCCTGGAATCTTATCATCTTTCTCCATCTTTTCTCCAACTATTTTTTCAACAGTTTTATCTGACTGCAGGAGCTCCATGCATTCCTCAATTGCTCCGCCGTGTTTATCTCCTAAAGCGGATATTCCTGCAGCTACGCTTGTGTTCATAGAGTTTCCGCCGCTTTGAACAGTTCTAGCAGCTACAGTTGATGGATTGCCAACCCCGTGATCTATACAAGAAGAAAGAATAGTATTGAACATTTCTGACTCATCTTCATCAGGCCTTTCACCTTTCAAAATCAGGAATATTGCATCGGAGAAATCCATATCTATTACATCTTCTAGTTTCTCTCCTCTTACTTCTGCGTCTTTTCCTGATGATGATACGGATGTTTTCCATTCAGTCATATGTAGTGATTAGTGATTTATGTTAAAGTATTTCATTCAGTTTTTCTCCGATTTCATGGTGCATATCTACTACCTCGGCGCCAGCTTCTCTCAATCTTTTTTTCTTGTAGCTAGGTCTTTCTTCTTCTGCACGGATTATGGCTCCTGCGTGGCCGTACTGTTTGGATGGCAGGTTTTCGGTGAACTCTCCTGTTATGAATGCGACTACTGGTTTTGATATTTGTTTTTCGATAAATTTTGCAGCTTTCAGTTCTGAGCGGCCTCCGAGTTCTCCGAACATTACGACTGCTTCGGTTTGTTCATCGTTTTCGAACTCTCTTAGTGCATCGGTAAAATCGGTTCCTGCTATTACGTCGCCTCCGATACCCATCGCTGTTGAAACTCCAAGGCCTGACTGTTTCAAGACGTGAGCGGTTTCAGTAGTCATTCCGCCGGATTTAGAAACTATTCCTATTTTTCCTTCGTTGTACATTTGTTCGGGGTCGGAGCCTCCTATAGGCCCTAACTTGGTTTTACCTGGTGAGATTATTCCTACAGATGTAGGCCCTACTATTCTTGTTTCTTTTTCTTCAGCTTTTCTGTAGATCTGCCAAGTATCTTTTACTGGTATATGTTCGGTGATAATGTTTAGGAAAGGGATTCCTGCGTTTATTGCTTCTAGGGCTGCATCTTTTGCAAACTTTGGAGGTACATAGACTATTGAAGCATTAATTTCTGGGTGCTGCTCTAAGGCATCCTCGACCGTGTCGTAGACAGGTATGCCATGGACTTCCTGCCCTCCTTTGCTAGGGGTGACGCCTGCCACGACGTTGGTGCCGTAGTCAAGCATCTCTGGTACCTTTTCATTTGCCTCTCTTCCGGTAATCCCCTGAACCAGTACCTTTGTATTTTCGTCTACAAATATACTCATTTTTTTATCATCTCCATAAGTTTTTCTGAGGCCTCAGTCATAGGCAAATCATTACGATAAAGCTCCATATCCAAGTCTAACTCATCTCTGGCTTCTCGTAAAAGCTCAAAGGCCTCATCTGCTTGAGGGCCGTCCCTTCTAATCACGATAGGATAATCCGGTTTTTCCTCTCTTAAGGCCTGGATAAATCCTTTCATAGTCCTCAAAATATTAGTGTTGTTGGCGGTTCCGCCTACATGCAGGAGTCCTGAAAGATTTTCTTTGGACATAATTACCTTGGAAAGTCTGTATACTTTTTCTGTTGGAGGATTACCGCCGTACTCGGTATAATTTGCTGGTTTGCCTCCTGCTTCAATTAAGGCATCCATATTTGTGAGGCTAGCGCCCCCTCCGGCAAGCATCATCCCAATATCTCCGTCCAGCTCGATATACTTTCCTGCCACACCTCTGTGATCATCTTCATCAATTTTCTTGGCTCTTTTCTCTCTTTCAGTCTTCTCACGTGCAAACTCTGTCCTCTCCGGGAAATCCCGGTCATGGCGGAAAGAGGCCTGATCATCTAACTCAACCAAAGCATCTATCACAACAAAGTTTTCACCAGTAAAGGCCAACGGATTCACCTCTAAGAACTCCATATCCTCCTCCAAAAAGGCCTCAAACATTTTTTCTGCTACAGGCCTTAGAGCTTCATCTAAAAACTCAAAACTGGAGCCTTCTTCTACTTCAAACTTCTGAACTTCTCTATCTTCAATTCCTGTTCCTCCATCTCTTGAGTAAAGCATTACAGGCCCTCGAACTTCCGTATCCCACATAAATGCGAGGTAATACTCATCTTGTATTTCTACTTGGTTCTCAACTAACACTTTGTCAACTGAGTGCCCTTGAATCTTTGAATCTTTCATTTCTTCAGCTATACTTTCAGCTTCCTCTATTGAATCTGCAAACTTTACACCGCCATTTTCTTTCCTGTCAGAAACCAGCACCTGGGCCTTTACAACAAAGCTATCTCCATCCTTTCCAGGAGTTTTCAAGCCTCTTTTTTCAAGTAGTTTTTTGGCCTCTTGCTCATAGAGTTTCATTCATACTTTGGATTTATTGTCTGTATAACATAAACGTTATAATTGTTACTAATTGATGAAAACATAATGCCTGATGACGGAGATAATTTAGAAGAGTATATCGAAAGGATAGATGAAAAATATCCTGAAGCATTACATTCATTATCAGCTGAAAGTCTTCAACCTATTGAAGAACTTGGCTGTGTTAATTATGACGAGAACACTGTAACTTTGTATCGGGGGGACTCAGAAACGAAGCTGAGAAAATTAGGTTACGATCCGGACTCAGGCCAATTTGAACAAGGATCACTAACTCGAGAATTTCCAATGTATTTCACAGATAATATTCCTGATGCAAAGGAACACGCCTCAAGAAAAGCAGATTCAGGTCGTCTTTATCTAATAGAGATTGAAGTACCTTTTGAAAGTGTAGGAGATCTCGGCAATTATACAGAAGATGATATAGAATATAGGCATGAATCCATTGACTTCAACCCACCTAGCGTCAATTTTTTATTTGCTAGTGATTTGGATACAGACACTGAATGGGTTTCTACTGAAATACCGGAAGAATGGGTAAAGGGCATAGAGGAAATCTGAACTAATATATCTATTAATCTAAAAAATGGTTTTATGGTTTACACTCGAACAGGAGATGAAGGAAGGACAGATCTTTCTTCCGGTGAAAGAGTTTCTAAAAGCAGCAAAAGAATTGAGGCCTACGGAACGGTAGACGAGTTAAATTCGGATGTAGGCCTTTGCGCACATTATACCGATGATAAACATGATGAACTAGAAAAGGTTCAAAACCATCTACACATTCTTCAGGCAGAGCTAGCGAATAGAGATCCTGATGTGAAAGTTTCTGAAGATGAGATTGACTGGCTGGAAAATCTCTGCGATAAGTATCAGGAAGAATGTCCGCCGCTCAGAGACTTCATACTAGCTGGAGGATGTGAAT
>LKMQ01000030.1 GCA_001564145.1 Nanohaloarchaea archaeon B1-Br10_U2g29 | reverse complement strand
TTGAGGCCTGTTCATCTCCTTTGTATCCGAATATACCGCACATATATTGTATCTATTTAGTGAAGAGGCTTTTATATCCTTTTAGAAGGTTATAGCGTTGTTAGAACTTCTTTTTACCTTACTTGTTTTGAATGGCGTCTGCACCACATAACATAAAAATCTTTTTTTACTAATGATGTTTTTATGAAAGAACAAAAACTTGACAACAAAAAGATAGCAGCCCTAAACAACCAGACCAGGAGAAAAATAATACAACTACTGAAAAAAGAACCAGACTACCCCGCATCACTAGCAAAAAAACTAGACATAAGCAAACAGAAAACCCACTACCACCTGAAAAAGCTCCGAGAATCAGGCCTAATACAAAGAGAAAACACAGGTAAAAAACAGGTATACCAAGTCAAAGACAGCAAATTCATATTCAACTCAGAACCAGAAAAAAGCAAATTCCTGGAAAACTTCCCAGACAAAGGCCTGATAGTCGTAGGAAGCCCAGACCAACACGGAAAAGACCAAGTAAGAGCACGAGACGGACATTTAGCAGGAGATATAGGATTAAAACTAGGTAAACTAAACAAAGAATTTAAAACAAAACTGGATACCGAAGTACACCGCGACAACCTCCTCAACAAGCCTATGATAATACTAGGCGGAATATTAACCAACACCGTAACCAAAGAACTAAACAAAGATTTCAAAGCACATTTCTCAGGAAGCTCATTCCCCTACAGAGAAATAACCACAGAAAAAAATACTTACACAAACCCTAACATTGGTATAATAGCAAAGAAGGATGATAAAATACTTGTCGCAGGGATTAGAAACACAGGTACAGAAGCAGCTGTACAAGCATTCCAAGAAATCGACGACGTAGAAGATTATTTAGTTGTAAAAGGACTAGACATTGATGGGGACGGAGAGATAGATGACTACGAGGTACTCGAATAAAAAATGGACTGGAAAGTATTCCAGACAGACGTACTTGACGCACTGAACCAGTACAGAGAATACTTCGACTTTTTCGAAAGAACCGGAACACTTTCAGACAACTCCAGGCCTGACTGCATCGCAAGAGTAACTCGAGAAAGAAAAAAAGTCTGGATATTCGACGCCAAAAACAAGGCAGAAATAGATTCTGAAGACGAAGAACGGATGAAAAGATACATCCAACAGTTGAAAAACAATCCATTAGATATAGGCCTGGACCATTCTGAACTTGGTGACCACGAAGTTGAAGGAGTGTTTATAACACGTGGAGAATGCAGCTCAAAGTTTGATGTAATACCCTCTAAAAAGCTGCATCAGTACCTCAGAAAGGAGTTAATTTACACTGAGACAAACCGTGTAGTGCGAGACGTTGCACAGATGACAGAAAAACAGGTTTTAACACATAGCCAAGCACGGATGCTGTACCGTTCACTGAAAGATTTCAAGGACCAGATGGACCATGCAAGAAAACTTTTACAGGAAATAGAAGACCGTTTCACAGGCCTAAAACTGAAAGAACACCCATTAGAAGGTTGGGAATCACTTCCTGTAGATTTTATTCTGGAGCATGAGGAAAGGCCTAAAGTCTTCATAGATGTACCTTATAAGGACGAGGACGAACGTGAGATTTCAGAGTTCCTAGAAGATGACTCTATATACGTTTCACTCGGAGGAGAAGGCAAGTACGGCTGCCCATTCAACGAGTTCGAGAACCAATTAATGAGAAAGCTGGGAATCCTCTCCTGGGAAAAAGTCGCAGAAATATACAGTCCAAAAATACCTACAGAAAAAAGATTCAACCGTAGAAGTATTACAATCAACGATACTCAAGGCCTTGGCTTCCAAGTAGAAATTCGCTCCATCAAAGACACAGAGTTCAGAATAAAGGCACGAATGCCGGATAAAGCACTTAAAAGAGTGAAAGACCAGTCACTTAACGCAAGAAAACAGTATGGTAAAGTAGAGAACAGTTCATTTAAACACAGTTTTCAAGTCGGAAAAGGCATTGAAATCGATTACGGGGTAAAGGAAAGTTTCGAAGCATACAGAGATACAGTGAACTCAGTTTACCAGTCAGGTATCAACCCTTTCCTAAGCAAAAAAGTAACTCAGAAATGAAAGCCTAATCATAACTTCTGGGCCTATTCTGGGCCTCTGATTTTTAATGAATGCGGCAAGAATACTTTTCTAGATACCGTGCAGAGAGAAGTAGATCTTGGAGACAGAAAAGTCACTGTAGTAGGTACTAAACACGTCTCAAGCCAAAGCGTAGAAGAAGTAGAAAAGGTAATTGAGGAAGTCAAGCCTGATCTAGTAGGCGTCGAACTTGATGAAGACCGTTTAAATTCTTTGAGAGGCGGATCCAAGTGGAAAGAACTCGACCTTGTTGAAGCAATAAGAAACGGTCAAGGATACTTGCTCGCAGCTAACGTTTTCCTTATGATTTATCAGAAGCAGTTAGGCCTGGCAGAAGGAGTAAAGCCTGGAGCCGAGCTTTTAAACGCTGTCGAGATAGCTGAAGAGAATAGTATTCCTGTAGAACTTGTAGACCGAAATATAAACGATACCTTCAGAAGAGCCTACGACAACCTAAGCTTCTGGGAAAAACTGAAGCTTGCAGCAGGCCTAATACCTACAGGTAAAGAAAAAGTAGAAATTGAACTTGAAGAAGATATCCTAGATACTCTTGTAAAAGAGCTTCAAGAAGAGTTCCCGACCCTTGGCAAAGTCTTCTTAGAGGAACGTAACCAGTATATGGCGGAAAAACTGTTAGAAAAAGAGTTCGACCACGCAGTACTAATAGTCGGAGCCGCCCACGTCCAAGGAATAGTAGAAGACCTAGAGCAGGAAAAAAATTACAAAGAGAAGCCTATCAGAAAAACAAATATTCTGAAATACCTACATTACGGTTTCCCGATACTAGTAATAGGCCTAATGGGTTACGGATTCATGTCAGGAGGAATGGAGCAGCTTATAGAACTAGGTATCATATGGTTCGGCTTAAACAGTGTTATGGCCGGACTTGGAGCAATAATAGCTCGCAGCCACAAAAAGACATGGGTTGCAGCAACAGTCTCCTCACCCTTCACATCCCTTACACCAGTGATAGGCGCAGGGATAGTAGCAGCATATGTAGAGGCCCGTTACCATCCGCCTAAAATTGAAGAACTAGAACAAGTCTCAGAGATAACAAGTTTCAAAGACTTGAGAAACAACCAAGTAGGCATCATACTTGCGACTCTAGTCCTGGTCTCAGTACTGGGAGCTGCAGCAACCTTCATCGCAGCAGGCCTAATGAGCCTAACATTCCTCTAAAAAAAGAAAGATAGTAATATTATCTTTGTAACCGGAAAATGGCATAAGTCGTCAAAATGCTACCTAAAATTAAGAGTCCGAAGCCCTGGATATCTGCTGAACCAATATAGACCGGAATCTGAAGGCCTAATTCAACGAAAGGTGCGATGGATTCTTCATTTGTTAGTAAAGTAAAAATTCCTATCAATTCAAGTAAGCCTCCAGCGGATAGAAAGCTGTATTCAATTCTCATAATTTGGTGATTAGAAAGGAAAATTTTTTAGTTATTTCATGTATTTTTCTTCCCATTTTCTGATCTTTTCTTCCCAGTTATCAACTACAGGCTCCTCTCCTTCTTCCTTTCTTTCCTTCCTGTATTCCTCCTCTCTTAACCGGTAACCTATGACTCCTCCAACAAACAGGCCTGCCAAGTGCGCCTCATTAGCTGTATTATTAACACCTGCTAAACCAACAAAATCAATGAAAATATATCCAATCAATACTGCCCACATAGGCATAGGAACGCCTAAGCCAATACCGGTTTGATTAGGCCTGTAAACTGCTAAAGCAGCTAGAATACCCATTGCACCTGCAGAAGCCCCAAGAATAAATGTTTCTGGATAAAATATGAACGCTGTAAAGTTTGCCAGAAACGCTGAAACCAGGAATGTCAGTATAAAGGTTTCAGAGTCTGTATGCATTTCGTATATTGTTCCGAAAAGCCCTATGAAGAACATGTTGTTTAAAAGATGCTCTAGACTTGAATGAGCGAAAAATGAAGTAAAGAAACGGTAAGGCTCAACGCCAGGTCTATAAGCTAACTCCAAATTAAACAAAAGCTGAGCTCCATAAACCATGAAAAGGAACGCACAGAGATAAAGAGCTACAAAATTATTATCCCTATCCATCTCTTCCATACAAAGATTATTTTAGTGAACAACTTCTTTTATGCCAACCGGCTGTGTTCATGAAAAGAGTATTTGTTCACAAAAAATTCTCAGTGTTCATGAAAAATCAGTATGATACTATACAGAAATTTCTATCTTTGACATTATCTCGATTTCCTGTCTTCTACAATCCGAACTCTGATTTTGTACTTGAGATAAATCCATCAATAACTTTTTGTTAAAAATCAAGAATATAGTATATTATGACTGATTTCATTTTACCTCCGAAACTAAAGGAAGGTGACAAAATTGCTGTATTGTCTACATCAGCAGGTATCAAAGATAGATTTCCAAACGCTTTCGACAAAGGAATCGAAAGACTAGAGGAAAGATTCTGACTCGAACCCGTAATCTATCCTACCGCAGAAAAAGATACCGAATACCTAAATGCCAACCCTGAAGAAAAAGCAGAGGAGTTTATGGAAGCATTTGAAGATCCTGAAATCAAAGGAGTTATCGCAGTGACAGGAGGAGACGAACAACTCAGAATGCTCAAACATCTTGAACCTGAAAGACTGAAAAATAATCCGACACGTTTCTACGGACTCAGCGACAATACCAACCTTCACATCTATCTCTGGGATCTTGGAATCCAGAGCTTCTACGGCGGACAATTCGTTGGCGACCTGATGAGCAGCGGAGATGTTGGTGAATATACTTACAGGCATCTGGATAGAGCTTTCTTCCAAGACAGCTTAGGAACAGTAGAAGCATCAGAACAGTTTACAGACGAATATGTAGATATAGCCGCAGAAGAAATAGAAGACGACAGAGAACGATATGATAATCCTGGCTGGGAGTTCTGGAACTTTGATGGACAAGTAGAAGGAAGACTGTTCGGAGGCTGTTTCGAGATAATGGACTGGCAGATGGCAACCCAGAAATACCTGCCAGAACCAGAGGAGCTTGAAGGAACTATCCTTGCACTAGAAACTTCTGAGGAGGTACCTTCAGAAACTACAGTCAAGAGATGGCTGATGTGTATGGGAGAGAACGGTATCCTCGATAAGTTCTCCGCAATAATTGTGGGAAGACCTTGTAGGCAACCGCTACACGGAGAAGAAAGAACCGAGGAGGAAAAGCAGGAATACCACGAAAGGAAGAAAGAGCGGATCAAGGAAGAAATCAACCGGTACAGTCCAGAGACGCCTGTAGTCTTCGATGTAGACTTTGGACACACCGATCCAAAACTACCGCTACAACTTGGAGAGACAGTTGAGCTAAAACCAGAAGAAGAAGAGAAAATTGAATTTTAAGTGAATTTAGTATGGCTGATGAAACACTGACTGATGAAGAGTTTTGGACAGAGTTCAAGAACCTGCTATTCGCTGAAGATAAACTTGAATCTTCAAAGGAGGAAATCGAGAAGATTATCGATCTAGCTGATTTAGAAAAAGGATCAAAAGTACTTGATATGCCTTGTGGAGTCGGCAGACACAGCATAGAACTTCACAAAAAAGATTTCGAAGTAGTAGGAATTGACAAAACTGCAGAATATGTCGAGGATGCAAGACAGAAAGATGAAACAGGAGAAATAGAGTTCATAAGGGAAGATATGAAAGAATTTAGGAGAGAAAACAGCTTTGATGCTGTTATTAACTGGTGGAACAGCTTCGGCTACATCGAAAACAAAGAAGATGATCGCCAGATGCTGGAAAACATCTTTGCCTCCTTGAAACAAGAGAGAGTTTTGGTAATGGATTTGTGGAGCAAAGAATTAGCCGCTATGAACGAATTCTCTCAGCACTGGTCAGAACAAGACGGGATCTACAACTTGGAAAAAGGACGACCTAAAAACAACTGGAAGAAAGTAGAAAGAACCTGGATAAAAATAGAAGATGGAGAAAAAGAGAAAATAGGTAGTGAAGGCCTCTAGGCCTCCAAGTTCTTCTTTTTTATTTCATCATCGGGAATAGAAGCACGTCTCTGATTGATTCCTGATCTGTCATTATCATGACGATTCTGTCGATTCCGATTCCTAGGCCTCCTGTCGGAGGCATTCCAAGTTCTAATGCGTTTACGAAGTCCATGTCGATTGGATGTGCTTCTTCGTCTCCCTCTTCCTGTCTCTGTTCTTCTTTCTCAAATAGTTCTCTCTGTCTAACCGGATCTCGAAGCTCTGTGTATGCGTTGGAGAC
>LKMQ01000008.1 GCA_001564145.1 Nanohaloarchaea archaeon B1-Br10_U2g29 | reverse complement strand
GACGAAATAAAATTTACCACAGTACTGCCAAGAGACAAAGCCTACAGATAACTTAACCTCTAAATTCTAGGCCTAAACCCATTTTACTTCCTTCTTCCAAACCTATTTCTTCACTTCTATTCTGATTAATTTCCAAAACATACTGTGCAGGCCTCTCACTTTCGTAAGATGCTAAATTTTCATCTGAAGTATTAGGTTCTGGGTCAGCCTGTTCAATATTAATGACCTCAAGTTCTGAGTCTAGGAAAATAATATCTAAA
This sequence comes from Nanohaloarchaea archaeon B1-Br10_U2g29, assembly GCA_001564145.1. Taxonomy (GTDB): domain Archaea; phylum Nanohalarchaeota; class Nanosalinia; order Nanosalinales; family Nanosalinaceae; genus B1-Br10-U2g21. Next base: position 18,547 of record LKMQ01000008.1, on the reverse strand, counting down.
GGTATCAAGGTGTTTTTCATCCAGAAACTCCTGTAATCCTCTTCATCATATACGAAGATCATTCCTTCATTCTGATCGAGTTTTTCTACATGCATCAGGCCTTCAGCTCTTTCCTCACGCGTATCAGCAACTTCAACCATGAACTCAAAATCATTATAACTGACTTTAGACTGTTGATCAATTCCCTTCTCTTCATCTAAACTGTAAATTAATATTCCAGAAACTGCGGCTACTAACGCTAGGAGAATGGCTATTTGTTTTTGTAGTTTCATACCATAACACATCGGCTGAAAGAACTATAATGATTATGTCATAATGAGTATTTATGGAGATGTATGTTGCTCATCCGAGCTCAACTAATTACAGCAATCTCTATGAGGAATTAAAAGACTCAACTCTTGCAGAGAATCATAAATTAGTGTTTCCTCACGACTCAGATGAATTCTTGAATAGCAAGGAAGTTATCAGAAACAGTGATTTGATCTTAGCTGAAGTTAGTAAACCATCAACAGGACTAGGAATAGAGCTAGGATGGGCGGAAATTTTCAACAAAAAAGTAATCAAGATGCATCAAGAAGGTTCAGAAATTTCAAGCTCACTGAAGGTTATTGAAGGCCCTGAAATCAGTTATTCAGATATAGAAAATATTCCAGCATTAATTGAGGATGAAATAAAATGATACTACTACTTCCGAACCAGCTATTCCCCATAAATAAAATCCCTGAAGAAGAGATAACCTTAGTAGAGCATGAAAAGCTCCTCCAGGAAAGATTTCATAAGCAGAAGCTAATTCTACACAGAGCTTCAATGCAGGATTACCAAGAAAAACACGATACAGATTATATAGGCCTTGAAGAGGATATTAGCAAAGTTTTTGAGAGGAATGATGAGCTCAAAGTTTTTGACCCTGTTGACCATGAGATTCTGGATGAGTTTAAGGCCTTAGCTGGAGAAAATAACTGTCATTTAGTGGTTCTGGAGAGCCCGATGTTTCTGGCTTCAAGAAAGTTTAACAGAGATTATTTTGAGAATAGCAGAATATTCCAGCTCGATTACTACAAAGAAATGAGAAAGAACCACGATATACTTGTTGAAGATGGAAATCCGGTTGGAGGTAAATGGAGTTTTGATCCTGATAACAGGAAGAAACTTCCTAAAGATATGGAAACGCCAGATATACCTGAATTTCAAGGTGAGAAAGTTGATGAGGCAAAGAAGTGGGTGGAGGAAAACTTTCCTGAGGCTCGTGGATCAGCAGAGAACTTCTTCTGGCCGACCACACGCGAACAGGCATTGGAAATGCTGGATGACTTCCTTGAAAATAGAATGGAGAACTTTGGAGATTACCAGGATGCCTTTGAGAAAGATCTAGAGTTCGGCTTTCATTCACTACTTTCCTCAAGCCTGAACATAGGCCTTATCACACCTGAAGAAGTAGTAGAAAATACTTTGAATGCACATGATAAGAGTGATTATCCTTTGAACTCGCTTGAAGGATTTTTGAGGCAGATTGTTGGATGGCGAGAATTTATTCGGGCCATGTACCAGCTTCACCCTGAGATGAGAGAAGAGAACTTCTGGGACATCGATAACGAGATGCCTGAAGAGTTTTACACTGGTGATACAGGCCTACCGCCTGTAGATTACTCAATACAGCATGCAAAGGAGAATGCCTACTGCCACCACATCGAACGGCTAATGGTTCAAAGCAACGTAATGCTTCTACTCGAGATAGATCCAGAAGAAGTCTACAACTGGTTCCTAGAAATGTATATAGACGCTTATGAATGGGTTATGGTGCCGAACGTCTATGGAATGGGTCAGTACGCCTGGCCTGATATGATGACCAAACCCTACATCTCCTCCAGCAACTACATCAACAAAATGAGTCATTACGAATCTGGAGACTGGGAAGACGACTGGACAGGCCTCTACTGGAACTTCATCTCAAAGCATGAAGAAAAAATATCTGAAATCACCAGAATGGGATTCATAACCTCGACACTAGAAAGAATGAATGAAGAAACAGTTGAAGAACATAAGAGAAGAGCAAATAAGTATAGAAACAGCCTCATTTTATAGGATTAAAAACTTGAATAGAAAATTAAATTCATGGCATCTTACACTGTTTACACAATAGAATTTGAATCTGAGGCGGCAATACCCTCTATTGACGACTTGCCTGAGGAAGTCTCAAATATCTCAAGAGAATGCCATAAACATGAGAACTATATCTGTATTGTTGAGGATATCGACTTTGTCATCGACGATAATTTGGATAGGAATGAAATTATCCAAAAAATGGCTAATTTACCTAACACCCAGAGGTTGGCTGTTTGCAGATGTAATAACACTACTGACACTGCTGAATTTACATTGTATAAATGTAGGGATGACTTAGTAGAAATTTATAAAATTTCAGATAGCGAAGCTAGCGAACCTGTATTTTCTACATGGGATATAAAAAAAGAATCAGGCACCTACGGGGAGCCATCCAGAGAACTTATCAAGGAAAAATATAATTTTGATGCTTGGACTATTTGGCAAATATGGTGACCTACTAATTCAAATATCCAAAATTTTCAGAATTTCAAAAATTTCATTCCCTTTTCTCCTCCATTTTTGAGGCCTTTCATCTTTTCCTGGGTAGCCAATTGGGAGCATCAGGCTGGGCCTCTCCCATTCTTCCAAGTTTAATGATTCGGATATCTTTTGGTCGGAGAATCCTCTTACTGGGCATGTTCCTAGGCCTTCGTTTTCGCATGCGAGCATGAAGAATGTCGCAGGTATCATTGTATTTCTGTTGAGCCATCCGGTTTTGAATAACTCATCTCGATCCCTGTAACTTGAGATTCTTTCCCTGTATCCTTCAGCAGTTTCCTCATCAAGGTAATCTTTTTCCAGCATGTCGTCAAGTGCTTTTTCTAGATTAGTGTCAATTCTTTCATCTCCAACAAGTAATACGATTTTATCGGCGTTTTCAACCCATTCATTTCCTGGGACAACTGAGTCAACTGCAGCTTTAATCGCTTCTTCGGAGTCTAAGACTTTGAAACTATAGGCCTGAAGATTGAAAGCGGTCGGTGCTTCAGTTGTATATTCAAATATTTTCTCAAGCTTTTCGATTTCTACTTCTTTATCTTTGAACTGTTTGTAAGATCTTCTGTTCTTCACAAGTTGTTCAAAATCCATTTACTTCAATTCCTCTGGCGGATACTCTTCAGGTTTTAAGTCACCGTTCTCCACTAGCTGATAACGTGTACAGTGTTTATTGAGCTTAGTGTTTTCACACGTAGGGTTTCTTGCTGTGCAGTTATTTTTACCATGTTCTATCAACAGCATATGAAAACTGTTCTTTATCTCATGAGGCACGGCCTCATTCAAAAGTTCGTGAGCAGAACCGTTTGAAGTAGAGAATGGAATCAGTCTGAATCTCTTTGCCAGTCTTTCTACATGAGTATCTACTGGCATCACGTTCGCATCAAAATGGAAGTTTAGAAGAACTGATGCAGTTTTGGGGCCGATTCCTTTGATTTCTTCGAGCCAGGCCTGCGCATCCTCATCACTCATCTCACCTAGAAAATCAACTGAGTACTCTCCTGTCTCCTCTCTTAATGCTTTCAACGTTCTCTGGATTCTTTTGGCTTTTGTTTCTGGCAGGCCTGCCAGATTAATGGAGTCAGCCAGTTCATCGATACTGGTATTTTCGATTTCTTGATAGTCGTGGAAGTCTTTGAAAAGGTTTTCTGCTGCTCGAGCTGTATTAGTATCTGCTACGTTTTGAGATAAGATTGTTATCAGTAACTGTCTTACCCCATCTCGGTCATCATATTTTTCTTGCTCTCCATAAACGTCTACTAGGTCGCTATGTATCTCTCTAATCCTTTCTTCGGAACGGTCTATCTCCATACATCTAAATGAAATAGTTACTTCTATAAGATTCTTCACCAAGAAATTGAACATACAAAATGGATATTATTTACCACAGAAGAGACCTTAGAACCAAGGATAATAAGGCCTTAAAAGTAGCCGGAAAAAATGCTGCACCTGTCTATATTTTTGATCCGGAAGAATGGAGCCATAATCTTTCACTAGATGCAAGACAAAAGTTTACGATTGAGTCTCTGAAAGATTTAAACCGGCAGTACATCAGACTTGGAACAGAACTAACGTTTCTCCATGGAAATCCAGTTGAAATACTTTCAAATTTGAAAGAAGACGGACATAGAGTATTATTCAATAAGTATGCTAACCATTTCTTTCAGGAAAAAGAGAAAGTTCTAAGGAACAAGTTCACAGGGTTGAATGGAAACGCAGTTATCTATTCAGAGAATGGAAGGCCTGAAAAATGGGCTAACAATGCCAAGCACTGGTTCGAATCAAAACAGTATCAAAGACCTGAATCAATAAATGAGAACAATTTACAAAGTAATACCTCATTCGAAGAGATTAAGGAGATTTACAGTATTGATCCTGAGAAGGAGAATTTTGGGACTGGCGGTAGCTTTGAAGCCGAGAAACGTCTCAATAATTTCATTGGAAGTATTGATAGTTATTCAGGCTGTATTTCTTCTCCTTCAAAGGCTGAGGCCTCTACGTCACATCTATCTCCCTACATTAGGCATGGCTGTATTTCACCTAGACAGGTCTACCAAAGAGTAAAGGAGAAAACTGACGGAAGAAATAATGAAAGAAGTGTTGAAATGTTTAAAGATAGAATTTTCTGGCAACAGCATTTCAATCAGAAGATCGAGGACAATCCCAAGTTATTTGAAGAAGCTGTAAATCCGGTTTACAGAGACCTTTACAGAGATAAGAGAAATGAAAAGAAGGTTGAGGCCTGGAAAAACGGTGAGACCGGTTATCCATTGGTTGATGCATCAATGCGAGCACTTGTAGAGACAGGTTGGCTGAACTTCAGGATGAGAGCTATGTGTGCCTCATTCTACTCCTACGGATTGAAACAGTGGTGGAAAGAAGGCGCAGACTTTTTCTACAAACATTTGATTGACGCTGATGTCGCTATTAATTACTATCAGTGGCAGATGCAGTCAGGCCTGATAGGAGTCCACGCAAACAGAATATACAATCCTACAAAACAAGTAAGAGAGAATGATCCGGAAGGCAGGTTTATCAAAAAGTATGTTCTGGAGCTTCAAAATGTTCCGGAGGAGTTCATCGCTGAGCCCTGGAATATGCCTGAAAGAGTTCAAAAAGAAGTTGGAGTAATTATTGGAGAAGACTATCCAGAACCTATTATCAATCATGAAAGAGAGGCCAGAAAAGCCAGGGAATTCTTCAAAAGCAAGGCAGGAAAGGCCTACGCATCTTTCAAGGATGACGAGGTTTGGAGAAAAGCCTCTCTAAGCTCAAGGCACGACAGGGAAGATATACTGGAGAAGGCTGACGACAGCCAGAAGGACTTAAGTTCATTCGGCTGATTAATTGATAAACCTTGAATAGGAAGTGTTTTCATGGTTAAAGTTGATTTTAACTCTGTAGCTTTCAAAGATGGAGAGATCCAGAATTTCTCTTTCAATGGTGAAGGAGTTTCAGTTATTGCCTTCTTTCCCGGAGCTTTTACGGAAGTATGCACCAAAGAAGTGTGCAGCTTTAGAGATATGATGAGTGATTTCAATGATTTAGATGTTGAGGTTATCGGAGTCAGTGTTGACAGCCCTTTCTCTTTGAAAGAATTCGCACATCAGAATAACCTAGACTTCACACTTGTAAGCGATACCTCCAAAAAAATTGTACAACAGTTTAACGTCAAAACATCAATTCCGGGCCTTAATTATGAAGTTGCTGACAGATCCGTCTTCATAGTAAAAAATGGAGAAATAGTTTATGAGGAGAGAATTGAAGATCCATCAAAGCTACCGGATATGGATAAACTAGGAAATAAACTTAACAGTTTGACTGAATAAACTTGATTTATGATTAGAGAGTATGCTCCGATAGGCCTGATACCTGCAGCGTGGGCAGTTACATTTTGGACTGTTGTATATCCAGGTCTTGAGACGTACTGGATAGAGCATATGCATTACTTCATAACAGGATTTCTGGGATTATTTATTCTGATATCATGGAATGAAATGAGTTCAGGAGCTCTAAAAACATGGAGAAACATCATTTTACTGGGGATTTTTGCGACAGGTGCAGGAGCACTAAGTTTCAATCTCGAGTTTTATCCACATGTACTGGCTTCAATATCAGTCTTTTACTGGCTTGCAGCCCCGGGAATAGCATCCTACTATATGTCGGAAGATATGGGAAGCTACAGTAAAGGTTACAGATTCGTAGGATACGCTGGAATAACGTCCTTGCTACTTTATCTTCAAGGTTACATCCTAGGATCAGAGATATTCAAGGCCTCAGCAATAATAATTGCGGCAGTTTCACAGAGCTACAGCATCTTAGTCGCATCAAAACTAGATTCATAGAGTAGGAGAGGTATTTAAAATCAGAGATTTGACTGAAATCGGAGACTTCGGAAATCTTGTAGTTTATGAGTTCTTGAAGAACTTTGCATTAAGTATACTTGGAATCTTCATACCGATACTGATATACTCGGAAACTCAAAACCTGTTTTACCCAGGATTTTATCTACTCGTGAAGGCCTTAACAGGCCTAATAGTAAGTTATCCTGTAATGAAGGTTATCAACAGTTATGGATTCAGATCCGGGTTAACGTCATCATACATCTTCTTAGTTCCAGCTATACTGCTAATATATTTAATAGAAATTAACCTGGTCCTAGTCGGAATAGTTGGACTGCTTTACAGTGTAGGTATAACTTTTCACACTGAAAGCAAGGATTTGGAATTTGCTGAAGGAACTGAAAAAGAAGGAAGGGAAATTCAGACAGCTCATCTGAACGCATTACCAAACATTGGAAGACTTGTAGGCCCTTTAGTTGGAGGCCTTTTAGCTTCTTTCGCAGGCTTTGGAACTATGCTTCTAGGAGCCTTAGCTGCAGTACTACTTTCGATTATACCAGCAAGAAAGATCAGTTTTAAGACTAGAAAAAGAAACTTAGGCCTAAAAGAGGTATTAAGTCTTGAGAATCTGCATTATTCGCCTGTATTTATTTCCCGAGGAGTTCAGGCTTATGCCTCAGTGGCTATCTTCACACTTTTTACTTATATTTTTATAGCGGGGAGTATCTCATCAGGCGTTGTTAGAACAATGGATACGTTAGGCTTCATGGTGATGGCATACTTCTCAGGCTATATATCCTCAAAATATCCAAGATTCAAGATAATAGCTGCAGGCGCGCTTATAGCTGGAATCACTTATCTGCTGAGAATAGGTGTTTCAACTCCATTAGAGGCCTTTATAATTTCGCTTATAGGTGGATTAGCATTTAAACTGTATGACATACCTCTTTTCACAGACTTCGCTGACAGAGCAGAAGCATCCGAAGAAAGAAGCTTTTACACAGCCAAAAAAATGTTCAATTCACTGGGAAAAGTTATAACAGCACTACTTTTCATCGGAATAGCTTTCACTGATGAAAGACAAGCATTCAACGCTGTTTTTGTACTTGCAGCCTTAAGCACTGTTTTAATGACGGTTACACAGAGGTATAGATAAAAATGAATATATTCCTGCACAGAGACGACCTAAGAACACATGACAATAAAGCACTGAAAAAGGCCTCAGAAAATGGAAAAGTTCTACCAGTCTATATAGATGATCCTAGGATTTCAGAAAGAACAGGTAGAAACAAGAAAGCATTCAGAGAGAAAAACCTGCAGAAGCTTGATGAATTCTATCGTGAAAAGGGTTCAGGCCTTATTTACAGAGAAGCCAATACTTCAGATCAGCTTGAAAATTTAATTAAAGAGTTTGAAGTGGATAAAATCTTCTTTAACAGATCTTACACACCGGTAAAAAGAAGGATAGAATCAGAGATACTGAGTTTTGAAGTAGAAGCTAGAGTTTTCAAGGATAGGTTACTTGTTGAGCCTGTAGAGCTTTCAAAGGAATATGGAACATTTTCACCATTCTACAGGGAATGGAAAAAGATTGAGAAAGATCGAAAACATGGGCGCCCTAATAATTTTGCAAAAGTTGATGTGGAAAAGTTCAGGCCTAAGACTAAAGTCGGTATAGATCTTCCTGCGGCAGGAGAATCAGCTGCAATAACTAAATGGGAAGAATTCAAGGATGAAAGACTGCAAAGCTACAAAGATAAAAGAGATGATGTCGGTGAGCCTGAAAGTGTTTCTAGACTCTCAATGTACTATGGTTCAGGAGTTTTAGGCCTGAGAAAGGTTTTAGAAGATATAGAAGAATTAATAGAACAGTCAGACGATTCTAATTATATACGTAACTTTGCAAAGTATAGAAATGAGCTGGCTTGGAGAGAATTCTTCTACCAAGTTTTATGGCATAATCCTGAAACCGTACAAAATAATTATAGAGATTTTGATAACGAGATAAAGTGGAAGAATGACAGTCAAGAATTTGAGGCCTGGAAAAAGGGAATGACTGGTGTCCCGTTTGTTGACGCAGGTATTAGAGAGCTGAGAGAAACCGGTTACATGCATAACAGAACACGTCAAAATGTTGCTTCATTCCTGACAAAGCATTTAATGATTGATTGGAGGAAAGGCGCCAGATTCTTCAGAAAACACTTAATTGATCATGACACCGCATCGAATACTGGCGGTTGGCAGTGGGCGGCCTCGACAGGAACAGACTCAGTATCCATAAGAATATTCAATCCTGTTAAACAGGGAAGAAAGTATGATACCCATGCAGAGTACATCAAAAGACATATCCCTGAACTGAGAGGTTTGGATCCGAATAGTATCCATAACTGGGTGGAAATGAGCCAAAAAGAAAGAAATAAGTATGACATTGATTATCCCAATCCTATTATAAATTTCAATCAGAGATACCATGTTGGTAAGAAAATGTTTGAAAACGCTCTCGGCAAATAGATACTATGGTAGAATATCCTGTAGAATTCAACTCAGAATCTAGAGTAAAAAATGGAGAGAAAAAATGGAGTTTAGAAACGGGTGAAGGCCTTCAAACCGAGATGAGCGTGCCTGAAGAGTTCGGAGGCGATAATGAATATCCTTCACCAGAAGATCTGTTCTCAGCTTCCTTACAAACATGCATGACAGCGACTTTCAAAACAATAGCAGAGAGAAAAGATTTAGAGTATGAAAATATAGTTGCAGAAGCTTCAGTGAACCTTGATCGTGGAGAAGATACAAGGCCTGTAATGAAAGATGCTGAAATAAATTTGAACGTTACCGGAGTGGATGATCATGATAAAGCTGAGAAAGTCGCTGAAGCAGCGGAAAAGAATTGCTTCATACATAATTCGGTGAAAACTGATGTCAAAACAAGCTTTGAATTTAAATGAGGACTGGGAGAAAGTTAAAGAGGCCTTCAGAGACCATTTTAAATCCGAAAATACCGAAATCCATGAACAAGTATTGACTTATTCTAAAAATAGTGAAGAGCTAAAAATTACTGAAGATGGAAAGACCTCAGGCGTTATGCCTCTTCATCAAAACCGGTTATCAGGAGTTGACAAAATAACGTTCAGGGATTCCGAGGTAGAACTCGAATCAAATACAGGAACCTATGTTTTCAGAAGATGAAAGGAATTGACGGAACAAGAAACGGCTGGATCTCAGCAGAATTCACAGGAGAAGAATGGAAAGTAGATTTTCATGAGAAGCTATCAGAAATTGATTTTGTTGAGGCATTAATTGATATACCTATAGGCCTTCCGGAAGATAAAACCCGTAAATGCGATAAAATGGCCAGAAAATTTCTCTCACCTGAAAGGCATTATTCGGTTTTCAACTGCCCAGTTAGAGATGCAGTATATGCAGAGAGCTATGAAGAGGCCTGCAATATTAACGAGGAGAAAACCGGTAAAAGGATTTCAAAGCAGGCCTGGAATATAGTCCCGAAAATAAGGGAAGCAGACAAAGAAGCCAGGTTGAGAGACCTGACCGAAGGCCATCCCGAGGTCTTCTTCAAATCCTTGAATAAATCATCTGTCTGCGACTCTAAAAGCACAGAAAAAGGTTTAAAAGACAGAATAGAAGTTTTGAAAGAATTTGGAGACACTTCAGTAATTAGTAGTTTTGAACAAAAAGATGTCTCTAAAGATGATCTTCTTGATGCTATGGTATTAAGTCTAGGTAAGAAATCAGAGTTAGAAACTATGCCTGAAGACCCGCCTAGAGACTGTAAAAATATTGAAATGAAGATAATGAAACCCAAAAAATATGACATTCAAACATAAATTGTGTAGAACAGGTTTTTAGATGAACTACTGGTTTTATAGAAATTTTCTGTCAAATTTGAGTTATGGAACTTGAAGAACTCGCCAGAAAGTATGCTTTGAAGAATGCTGTTGAACACGGAGGAGAATGTAATACAAACGCAGTTATGGGGCAGATATTCTCAGAGGGGGAGTTCGAAGATAAAGGAAAAGTTGGTAGGGCCGCAGGAAAAGTATGTTCACAAGTCAATCAAATGAGCCTAGAAGAACAGAAAGAGGCCATGGAAGAATACGAGTATGAGGAAGAAGCACACGAACACGACCCGATCCCTGACTTAGATGTCGACGAGGGTGAAGAAGTGGTTGTACGTTTTGCTCCAAACCCTAACGGACCCCCACATCTAGGGCATGCACGAGGAATGACAGTAAACGGAGCCCTAAAAGAAAAATATGATGGAAAACTGATCCTCAGATTTGATGATACAGATCCTGTGACAAAGAGGCCTATGAAAGAAGCTTACCAGATGTACGAAGAAGATTATACCTGTCTCGGTTACAGGCCTGATGAGGTTCGGTACAGTTCGAAAAACTTTGATAAATACATTGAGTACGCTGAAGAACTTATTGAAATGGGTGAGGCCTATGTTTCGAAGGCCTCTCAGGAGGAAATGCAGAAGCATAGACGTGAAGGAACAGCATCAAAGTATAGAAGCCAAAGCCCTGAGAAAACTATGGAGCTGTGGGAAAAGATGAAAAATGGAGGCTTAGAAGAGGGAGAAGCCGTTTTGAAGGTTAAAACTGATTTAGATCATAAGAATCCTGCTGTCAGAGATTTTGTAGCTTTCCGTATAATTGAAGATCCCGATCATCCAATTACTGGTGATGAGTACCGTGTCTGGCCTCTGCTTGATTTCCAGGGAGCAATTGAGGACCGTTTGATGGGGACGACTCATATTGTGAGGGGTAAAGACTTGAGAGCCTCAACGAAAAGACAGAAATATATTTACAACTATTTTGACTGGGAGTATCCTGACATTATGTACTGGGGTAACGTCCGGATAAGTGGTTTCGACGCACCAGTAAGCTCCTCGACACTGGGGAAGATGGTCAAGGAAGGAGAGCTTGATGGTTGGGATGATCCAAGGGCACCTACACTGCGTGCTCTCAAGCGCCGAGGATTCCAGCCTGAAGCAATAAGGGAATACTTCACTGATATGGGTGTAACTGAGAACGATATTGAGGCAAGTATAGAAGGCCTCAAAAAAATGAACACTCGCGTAATCGATGAGAAAACAGATAGAGCATTCTTCGTTAAAGAACCTATCGGCCTTGAAATTTCAGATGTACCGGACGATTTGAAAGCTGAAATCCCTGTACATCCAGAGTTCCCAAAAAGAGGTAATAGAGAACATAATTTTGCAGTTGAGAATAGAGCGCTGGAATTATTTGTTGAAAAATCTGATTTTTCAGATGGTTACTTCAGGTTAAAAGGCCTATGCAACATCGAAATTACTGATGGAAAAGCAGAATTTAGGCCCGGAGACCATAAACAAGCCTTGGAAAATGATGCTGATTTCCTTCACTGGGTTCCAAAAAACAGTGAAGAAGCAACTGTCAGGATGCCTACAGGAGAAGATATTGAAGGCTTAGTTGAGCCTGTGAATATTGAGGTTGATGAGATTATCCAGTTTGAGCGTTTTGGATTCGCTAGAAAGGATTCAGCGAAAGTTTTCTACTTTGCGCATGAATAGTTACTTTGCTGTAATATCGGACTGAAAAACATCTTTATAGTTGTAACATTCGTTAAATACCTCTAAAAGAAAGGGTTAGTTGAAGCCTTGGGAGGGGTTGAAAACATGCACAAGAAAAACAAACTTGGAATCTGCGTTCTCTGCGGCAGCAGAGTCTTCACAAACGACAACTATCTAGAAGCAACAGAAGGCTACTGCCACAACAGCTGCATCACACAAACAAAGGCGTTCTAAGCCTCCCCCCTTCAATTTTTTGAAAGAATGATGGGAAAGCCGGGCGGCAAATTAACTGTTCTCTGCGGTTGCTTGCCGTGCTTTTCACATCTCCTTCCTTCGTTTGGTTTTTCAAGAGAAATTTGACATTTCAAATTTATATACCTGATACCCAAACAGGATACCAATAGAGATGGCAGAAGACGCAAACGCCCTGATATCCGGAACAGCAATGGCCGTACTAATTGGCTCAGGCTCTGTACTGGCCGCCATCTTTGCTAATATCGGCTTCGGCGATAGACTAGTCCTGTTCTTCCTAGGTCTATTCTTTTTCTGGGCAGGCCTCCGATTCTCTAACGGCTAAAAACCGGCCATATTAGCCAGCTAAACGTATCTTCCTGGATTACGAACCCTAATGATCAGTTAATCTCTTAGTGTGCCCGTTAAGACAAAATAACTCGCCTGTTACCCCAAATAATAATACAAGAGACACACCATGCCTTGGTAAGGTAACACAACATGGCTGATTACTACATTAAATGCGTCAACGAAAATGTTGACGGCGATATCGCAGAGGTCGGATATGGATCAGACGTCGACAAATACGTCTCTGACACCAGATCCAAAGACGCCGTAATCTCTGATATCGACGACTACCCCCACAAGATGTGAAAACCGCATACTACTCCGACCAACAGAACCAGTGGGTCAAAGGAGACGAAGTCCACACTGTAGAAGGAGAGTACATCCGTACAGATGGAAACCACACTGAGGCGGACAACTTGGAGAACTTGGGAAGCTGCCCTGATTCAATCTAATTTCAATAAGTACACATATTCCGGTACCACGAAACCGGGAAACAAGACGTCCACGAAGCAGCCCAATCGAGATCCTCTCCGAGGAATACTGGACCACTATCCTAGACTATAACTATAGATCGAACATCAGCGTTCAAGACCCACTAAAAATAGAGGACTTTCCTCAAATGATAAGTAATGACCCGATCATGCTCGTACAACACATCTTATGAGCTCAACTGGAACTATTACCGAAGCATTACTGCCAATTCTTAGAGAATCCGTTCCAGTCGCAGCGATTATGGCCATTGTAGCCTTAGCTGCACTGAACTTCCGAATTAAAAAGAGAGCTAACGAGAAAATAGACCGTGCTAGCAATTTTGGCGAAAAAGACAATTACTCTCGATCTGAGCTCTTTTCAAAGATAGCAATGGGATCCGCTATACTGCTTCTGATCCCCTATACTGTATCTGTGGCAGGCCTATTCAATGAGATTGCCAATATATTAATTGGATTACTCGGGGTCATTTGGGTGGTTTCTACCCTCATCAGTATACTTTTACTATAAGACGTAATGATTAGATACTATGTGGTCAGAGAACTTTCCCAATGCTGAAATCCGTGCTGATGAAGCCATTAATTAAAGCAGAAGTGAGCTTGATGCGAATATTATTGACTCTTGTATTGATGCCTGTCAAGAATGCTGGAAGAAACTAAAAGACCTAGCAAAAGAACGCCTCTCAAAACCAGGAATTAGAAGACCAGTGGTGAAAGACGCCAAAAGATTCGTCCAAGCCCTATTAGATACTATCGCAGGAAACAACAAAAAAATAAATCAATTATTTGATTCTTCAGAAACACCTGAAGTACCTTCAGAACAAGAATACCACGCAAAGTCCTTCATTGGTGCTTTAGTCTTGAAAAACGGATTCGACTCTAACCCTCCAAAAAAACAAAAACTTAGAGAATCTGCGAACCTGGATTCTTAGACCCAGTTTACAACTTCATCAACAGCCATCAGATACTCTACTTCATCGTCTCTGACTCTTTCCGATCGTAACTCAGGGTTATCCTCATAAGCATCAAAATCATAAAAATCGTGGATTTCATCCAAGCCAGTAAGCACATCCATGACAGACATCTCTGAAGGGAGATCCTCAGCCATATGTTGTTTGAAACTATCCGGCATATCAGCCTGCTCAAAATAAGTTTCAATCTTTTCCTTGAAAGGAGATGGATCTAACCCGAATTCTCTTGCAAAGTCTCTAGCTCTCATCAAATTGATAGCCTCTAACCCGTCAACCTGCGAGACATTGCTGGCATGCATCTCCATAACCTCGTAAGCCAACTCATGATCTTCTGTAGACAGGCCCACCTCCACGACCTCATTGAAATCCTCAAATCTCAGAGGTTCACCAGACTCCGTCTGTTCAAGGTATTCTTCCAGATTGTTCACCTCTACACTGTTATTTATTATTTCAAGTTTTAAATCCCACCTGCTTATTGCCTTTTCAATTCTTGACTTGTTCTTGAACCCATCTCCATTAGTCGTGTATGACACAGTTCCTCCTTTTGATTTTACTGACTGCTTGGCTGATCGGGAACACTGGTCAGTCCTGATTATAACAGGATGCCGGATTTCACCTCCTCCCAAGAGCTTTGAAACGTCTGCTTCTTTAGCATCTTCATCTAACGCCGCGATATCAACAATGTATATTTCATCAATGGAACCGCTACTTCCGGTATGATCTAGTTCCTCGTAGGCCTCAATCGGCGGTTCGCCAGTAACCTTCTTCACACCGTCTAACTCGTTGATTTCCTTTAGCCCTATCTCGATTTCATATAGTATCTCGTCTATTCTCTCTATGTTAACCGTGTGAACGTCGATTTTCGACTGTTCAGGCCTTTTAAACCCGCTTTTTCCGAGTGGCTCGTGATTGTGGAATTCGTGCTTACTCTGGCCTGCATTGCCACGTCCTCCTCGATGGGCTGCTCCTCGTCGATTCTTATGCGTGCCTCCGCCATGGGAACTCGAAGACACCGACGTCGACCAACTCAAAAAACAGGGAACCGCCGCCTCTTCTATTTC
Organism: Nanohaloarchaea archaeon B1-Br10_U2g29; assembly: GCA_001564145.1. Lineage (GTDB taxonomy): Archaea > Nanohalarchaeota > Nanosalinia > Nanosalinales > Nanosalinaceae > B1-Br10-U2g21. The sequence goes on along the minus strand of LKMQ01000008.1, from coordinate 3,436 downwards.
ATCGGCGCAGGTCAAGGCCTCGCAGAGCCTCGGGAAAGGCAACAACGCCGGCGGAGACAAACACCGCGAACTACTCGCACAAGCAAAAAAGCAGCTCGAAGAACACGGCTTCACAGTCAACCTACTCTACCAAGACCAAGGCGACGAAAAACCGGACGGCCACGTACACCTACCAGACAACAGTATCGCACACCTCGAAGCCGAACACAGCACACTAAGCAGGCCTGTCAAAGTCCTACGCAACCTCCAAAGAGCCGTCAAGGAAGACCGAGAAGTCTTCTACATCGTCGAAAACGGAAAAGCAGCCAAGCTTCAGAACATCGTCGACGACCCCAAGAACCGTCGCGGCAACGAATACAGCGATGAACAAGGAAGCTACAGCTACTACACCGACGAAGATGGAGAGGCCTACACCGACTTCGAAGACCTGGAAAACGCAGAGTACCGAGTCATCGAAATTGGAGAAGACAAGCTGGAAGTACACGATAAAAAAATAGAGCCGGAATGCCCCGAACTCCAACACAACACTGAGGAAGATCTACAGGCCTTCTGCCTACACCGCGACGAAGACGGATTCTGCACCGAACTCGAACAACCCTGCGTCCTCCTCCAAGAAGAATGACCGACGACCTCCAACTCCGCGACATCGACCAAGCAGTCCTCCACCACATCACAGAAGGCTACAACGACACACAAAAAATAACCCAGCAAACCACCCTCAAAACCCACAGAGTCCGCTACAGCCTCAAAAAACTAGAAAAACAAGGACTGATCACGGTAGAGCAGCCCGACCAAATGGTTGAGAGAGTCGTCGACGGTCAGAAACGAGTGTTTCAACATCCAAAGAAAGCAGAGCTCACCGACAAAGGCCGCCAAACCCTCAGAGAAAACGACCAAGAAGATCTAGAAGCCTACCAAAACCTGACCCACAAAGAGCTCGTCGTGAAAATACGCAGTCTAGAAAAGGACATCAACAAACTCGAAAACGCATTCGAGGCCTTCCGAAAACAAGTCAAAGAAAAAATTTCCTGAATAAGCCAGAAAAGCTACTGACTTTATTGGTTTACTAGTTACAGAAACTAAAACAGAATAAAAGAACCGACGAAGGCTAAGGCCTGACAAAATATATGCAATTCCGAGTTTTCGGATAGATTGAGTTCCCATTTTGAATGCTTGAGTTCACAGATACGATATCAAGATCGACATTATTATAACGGCATTCAGACCGACAATTGCCCAAGAAATAGGAGAAAGACGCCATCTCTCAGTAAAAGACTGATATGTCATAGGATCATCAATAACATCTTTCTCATATAATAAAGCCCCTGTAACAATAAATACACCTACTATCAGAATAATACTAAGTGATCGTGCGCCATCAGCCGAAAGAACTTGAGCTACTCCAGACACAAATGTGAGAACTAGAGCAGTGTATACCTGAAACATGTCAAAAGCGTATTCTGCAAAGGCCTTAATTTCCTTCTTAGCGTCCGTTCCAACCTGATCATCATCAAGCTCTTCCAGGTAACCATCAAAAATATTCAACAGTTTTTGCGTAACAAACAGTGAAAGAGCCTGAATAGATATGGATATAACGAAAGGTGCAAGCGCCAGATACAGAGTACTACTGCTCAAATATCATTAGTTGATGTCAACTTTGATACTACGGTCCACGTCTGGATTCGCAGTAATACTTATTTTCGTGAAGTTCAGTTTAGTGTTAATTTTCCTGTTCCGTACTGATTTTGAGTGGCAAGGTCTCGTATCTAGTTGAACCGTCTCAATACCAGGCTTACTCCCCAACCTCTTATCAACAAAAATAGATCCTTCCCAGAAAGTGTCGTAGCCTCCATTATCACCGAACTCTACATGATTGCCGATGCTCTCACATTCAAACTTAACCCCATATGGGACAACACTATGATTCTCAATTGTTAAAGTATAGTCTGGGCCTCTTTTACTAATATTGCAGTCTGGAGTTCTCCCGTTTAACGTTCGTATGCTAACCTTGATACCATTAGCAATGCTTCCAGGCGGGATGATCTCTTCACACTTTGCAGACATCATTCAACCGGATTCAGAAAATCATCAATTTCCTCGACTGTCGAAGGCTCCAACTCTACACCTGTGGTAGCTTGATAGGCCTGACCTACAAATTCAGTGTTCGAATCTTCATCAACTACACCTATTTCAGCCATATGATCATCACTAAGAGATTCCCAGCTCACACTAACATCCTCACCGTAGACTACAAGAAAATTAGAGGCCTTTGCATCTTCTCTGATAGCATCAGTCAGAGTCTCGTACTCTGCCTGATCAGTGACAACCGGTCCATCAAGATGAAAATCTTTAGCAGTCTGTAAAATTGGTTCTTGTGTTCGATCTGTATTCCAGCGGTAGACGATTTGGTCCTCGTATTCATCAACCCTCAAGTCCTGTGGATCATTCTCCAAGACAACCGGTCTTGGAATCTCCAAGTTTTCCATAGTAACTGTGTTATACCATACCACTTATAAGTATCTTGTGGTCTTGATGTGATAAGGCCGTTAGAAGGGCTGAGACACACAAAATCGGCAAATGACCCCTCACAGCGATTCAGGGCTGAACTCAGGCCCTGAAACAGGCCAGTGTTAACATCGATCCTTTCCCCGAAAATACTACTTCCGAGACTCGATCTTCTCAATCGATTCCTGAGTATAAGCATTGTCACGGTGCTCTACTCCGAGAATGATGACTCTGTCTCCGTCAAGGTCGAAGAATACTCTATGATCTAACCTGCTATTTTTCAGTTTCAATCGGAATATCTCCAAGCCTTGCTTCAACAACAGAGACGTGTCGTCTCCAAGTGGTGCTTCCTCCATCGCACCCACTTGTCCCATCAAATGTTCCTGAATCCGTTTATCGAATTCTTGTAAATCTTGACGAGCTTCTGAATGCCAGTCAATCCTCATCAAGTCCCAGCTCTTCCTCTAGTTCTTCATGAGAGACTAACTCGGATTTTCCCTCCTCGTACTCTTTGACTCGTCTCCGCAGCTTCTCAGCTACTTCAGGCCTCAAAACCAGGTCTTCCTCAACCTTGTTCCGCAGAGCTTCACGGACGTACTCAGAGACACTGTTGTAGTTCTTCCTCTCAGCCACAGCCTGAATCTCATCTTTCTGGTTGTCTGGGAGCTTAATAGTCAACGACGCCATGAATCCTCACCACGGTAATACTATAGTAAGAAGATATTATAAATCTAACACAAAACCCTGCTCCAAAAATAGGCTTGGAAACAGTCCAGAACTACACAAACAGGCCTAAAAAACAGACTTGAAACAGACCCCAACGAAAAAACCAGGCCTGAACTTCAGCTGTGGATTAGGCCTGGATGGTGTAGCGACTAACATGAGGGTCCCCCCAGGTAAGACGAGAACGAAAGAGAAAGCGCCTCAGTCG